>CAMVNV010000147.1 GCA_947168935.1 uncultured Butyrivibrio sp.
AATCAAGGTTCGCGGCGTATACGAAAGAAGCGATGCCAAGGTTCGTGAACTTGAAGGTCTTGAAAGAGTCAAAGGCTTTATCGGAGCTGAGTTTGATACCAATATTCAGATCATTGAAAATGACATCAAGTATATTGTTGATGTTAAGGATGGCCAGAAGACAGGATTCTTCCTTGATCAGAAGCTCAATCGTATGTCCATAAGACCTATGTGTAAAGGCGCTAAGGTCCTTGACTGCTTCACACATACAGGTTCATTTGGACTTAATGCAATGGCAGCGGGAGCTAGATCCGTTCTGTCGGTAGATGCATCTGACCTTGCTATTGACCAGGCTATGGAGAATGCTGGTCTTAACGGATTTACTGCAAGGAAGTTTGAGGGCGATAGTCTCCCTGATGAGAAGACTGATGCAAACGTTGTAGGATATAAATGCGCAGATATCTTTGAGCTTCTTCCTTCACTTGAGGCAGCAGGAGAGCAGTATGACGTAGTTATCCTTGATCCTCCTGCATTTACCAAGTCACGTGCTTCTATCAAGAAGGCAGTAACAGGATATCGCGAGATCAATATTAGAGGTATGCGCCTTGTAAAGAATGGCGGATATCTTGCAACCTGCTCCTGCTCACACTTTATGGATGAAGACCTTTTCCTTAAGACCATCAAGGAAGCTGCCAAGGATGCCCACAAGCGCCTTCGTCAGATCGAGTTCCGTCAGCAGGGACCTGATCATCCGATTCTCTGGGCTAATGACACATCATACTATCTTAAGTTTGTAACTTTCCAGGTGGTGGATGAGATCTGATGGTATCATTCGTATAAATATGAAGTGAACTTTTGAACGGTTGATCAAACTTATGCTGATTTTTTTTAGAAAATAAAAAAATTGACAAAATTTATCGACGGGATAAATGCTGTGAACCTCGCATTTATCCCGTTTTTTGCGGCTTTGCGCTTTATCCGATAGGCGCGTTGAAGCATAAATTGTTTAAAGTGATAAAGTTTTTGTTGACATATGTATGTTTATGCGCTTAGTATGATTAATAATCATCAATTGTATACATGTATTTAAGTATTTAGGGAGGAAACATTATGAAGAAAAAGTTATTGTCAGTCGTTCTTGCGTCTACACTTGCTCTTAGCATGATCGGATGCGGAAGCTCTGCAGTAAATGGAGTAACAGAATCAGACAATACTGGCGCAGGCAGTTCAGATACAGCTCAGGCCGGTGGAGCAACAGGAGCTGGAAACAGCTCATCAGATCTTAATATCATGCTGGAGACACCTGTAGAATCACTTGATCCACAGCAGGCAACAGATGGTACTTCTTTTGAGGTTATTGCAGACTATACAGATGGTCTTATGCAGATGGATGCAGATGGACAGGCAGTTTACGCAGTAGCTGAAAGCGTAGATGTATCTGATGATGGTCTTACATATACATTCCATCTTCGTGAAGATGCAAACTGGAGCAATGGAGAGGCTGTAACTGCAGCAGATTTCGTATTTGCTTGGCAAAGGGCCGTTGATCCTGAGATTGCTTCTGAATATTCTTATATGCTTAGCGATATCGGACAGATCGTTAATGCACAGGACATCATTGACGGAACTAAGGATAAGTCAGAACTTGGCGTAACAGCTGTAGATGACAAGACTCTTGAAGTTAAACTTAACGTTCCTGTAAGTTATTTCCTTAGCCTTATGTATTTCCCAACATTCTATCCTGTAAATCAGGCTTTCTTTGAAAGCTGTGCAGATACTTTTGCTACAAGCCCTGAGACAACACTCTCAAATGGCGCATTTATTCTTGATGACTATCAGCCTGCAGCAACAACTATCCACCTTTCCAAGAACCCCGATTATTACGGAGCAGACACAGTAAAACTTGCCGGCCTTAACTATCAGGTTATCCAGGATTCACAGCAGGCTCTTATGAGCTACCAGAGCGGTGATCTTGATACAACACTTGTTAACGGTGAGCAGGTTGACCAGGTTAAGGATGATCCTGCATTTACAGCAATCGGTGCTGGTTACATGTGGTACATCAGCCCTAACATCCAGGGAGTTGAAGAGCTTCAGAATCTCAACATCCGTTATGCATTCACAATGGCACTTAACCGTGAAGCTATCACAGCAGATGTTCTTAAGGATGGTTCAGCTCCAACTTATACAGCAGTTCCTATGGATTTCGCAGCAGGTCCTGACGGATCAGATTTCTCAGCTGATCAGGAGAAGTTCTCAGATGTCTGCAGATTTGATGCTGATGCAGCTCTTGAGTACTGGAACAAGGGACTTGAAGAACTTGGCGTTTCAGAGATCACTATCACAATGATCCACGATGCTGATGATGCTCCTATCAAGGTAGCTCAGGTTGTTAAGGAGCAGCTCGAGACAACACTTCCAGGTCTTACTGTTGAACTTCAGCAGATGCCTAAGAAGGAAAGAGTACAGCGTATGCAGGATGGCGACTTCGAACTTGGTCTTACACGTTGGGGTCCTGACTATGCAGATCCTATGACATACCTTGGAATGTGGGTTACTAATAACTCTAACAACTACGGTTTCTGGAGCAATTCTGAATACGATGCGATCATCGCTGAGTGCACAACAGGTGAGACAGCTATGGATGCTGAGGCTCGCTGGGCAGCTCTTTACGATGCTGAGAAGATCGTAATGGACGAGGCAGTTATTTTCCCTCTTTATACACAGTGCAACGCAGAGCTTATTTCTACAAGTGTTTCAGGAATTGAGTTCCACCCTGTAGCTCTTAACAGAGTTTATAAGAACGCAACTAAAAACTAAATTATCCGGATTCTAACAAAATTGCTGCGCGAGGAAGAGTAGTAATTGATTACTTTTCCTCGCGCCTTTTAATTTGGGGGACAGGGTAAAACCTGTAATATTCTCTCGTTACAAGAGGACAACCATGAAAAAATATGTTTTAAAGCGAGTAGTAACAGCAATATTCACATTGCTGGCCATTACACTTATTCTATTCATACTGATGCAGCTGATGCCGGGCTCTCCATTTAACGATGAGAAGCTCAACGAATCACAAAAGGCTGCACTATATGCAAAATATGGTCTGGATAAGCCAATCGTTATCCAGTTCTTTCATTATGTTATCAATATGTTTAAGGGTGATCTTGGAGTAAGTTATAAGATTTCCAAGAATACACCTATTACGCAACTTATCGCATCAAGACTTCCAATATCTATTGGAGTTGGATTTGCTGCGGTTATGATCGGTGCAGTAGTAGGTCTTTTACTTGGACTTTTAGCTGCATTCAAAAGAGATACAGTATGGGATACTCTTGCAACCATTATTTCAGTAATCGGTGTATCAGTTCCTTCATATGTATTTGCCTTGGCGCTTTCCTATCAGTTTGGATTTAAGCTTGGATGGTTTCCAATGCTCTTTTCAGCAAAAGATGTTGTAGGCTCAAGCGTACTTCCTTCCGTATCACTTTCAATGTTTACCATGGCTTCCATAGCCAGATTTACAAGAGCGGAGATGATCGAAGTACTTGGTTCAGACTATATGCTTCTTGCTGAGTCCAAGGGTCTTTCAGGCAATAAGCTGGTATTCAGCCATGCACTGCGAAATGCCCTTATTCCTATTATTACTGTATTAGCACCACTTGTTGTTGATCTTATGACAGGTTCACTTGTTGTAGAAAAGATCTTTTCCATACCTGGAGTTGGATCACTTCTTGTAAACGCAATCCAGTCTAATGACTATAACGTTGTTATAGCCCTTAGCTTTATATATTCAGCTATGTACATTGGAATCATGCTTGTTGTAGATATTCTCTACGGCATCATTGATCCAAGAATCCGTGTGGCAAAGGAGGGCGACTGATATGGCAGCATCTTCAGCATTAAAAAAGGAACCCTACGAATCAGAGAATTTAGTAGCGGTTAAAAAAGAACAGTATGTCCCTGTTGCAGCGGATTTCAAATTAAAGGGAAAAACAGCAGATGATTTTGTGGATACAAACTTTGCATCCCAGAATTTCTGGAAAGAAGTTGTAGCAAGATTCAGACGTAAAAAGAGTGCTGTATTTGGACTTATCTTTGTACTTGTAATTACATTCTTTGCATTTGTCGGACCTGTCATGAATGAGTACACATACTCAGGACAGAATCTTGAACTCAAAAACCTTGCACCAAGAATACCTGTTATTGAGTATACAGGCTTTTTTGACGGACATGAGAATATCAAGACTACAACAGGAACCAAGACAGTAAATTATTACTTTGAAAAAAAGCTTCCGGATACCTTCTACTGGTTTGGAAGTGACAATTTCGGAAGAGATATCTGGACAAGGACATGGTCCGGTGCTCAGGTTTCACTCATTATCGCTGTAGCAGCTGCGATCATCGATATGATCATTGGAATGAGCTATGGTCTTATCTCAGGATACTTTGGCGGCAAAGTGGATATGGTGATGCAGAGAATACTTGAGATAGCCAATGGTATTCCAAGACTGGTAATCGTAACACTTCTTCTTTTGGTATTTAAGCCGGGTATGATCACGATCATCGTAGCCTTGATGCTGACTGAATGGGTTGGTATGAGCCGAATTGCCAGAGCTGAGATGCTAAAACTCAAGGAGCAGGAGTTTGTACTTGCATCAAGAACCCTTGGAGCAAGCAACCTTCACATAATCTTTAGTGAGGTTCTTCCTAATATAATCGGACCTATAATCACACAGGTTATGTTTTCTATTCCTACAGCTATTTTCACAGAGGCATTCCTGTCCTTCGTTGGACTTGGAATTCCTGTACCAAGATGTTCACTGGGATCACTTATCTCAGAAGGATTCAACAGTTTTACAACTCATCCTTATCAGATCATCCCACCTATTGTTGTTATGGCACTTCTGATGCTGAGCTTCAACCTGGTGGCTGACGGACTCAGAGAAGCACTTGATCCTAAGTTAAAGGAGATGTAACTACGACATGAGTGAAGAAAAGAAACGAGAAAAAATACTTGATGTCAAAGACCTTGACATCACCTTTAAGACAACCGCCGGAGATGTACATGCTATCCGCGGTGTGAATATAGATCTGTTCCAGGGTGAGACTGTTGCCATTGTTGGTGAGTCTGGCTCAGGTAAGTCAGTAACCATGCGCGCTGCAATGGGAATTCTTGCTAAGAACGCAGTAGTTAATTCTGGCCAGATCATTTACAGATACCGTGATAATAAGGGAGGTATCGACTACAATCCGGACAACGATGAGACAGCTCAGTGGAAAGAAGCTGATATCCTCAAGATGGATAAAAAGTGGATCAGAAAGCATATCAATGGCCGAAGGATCGCTATGGTATTTCAGGATCCTATGACCAGTCTTGACCCTACCATGACCATTGGTAAGCAGATCATGGAAGGAATGCTCTGGCACTACAAGATCGACAAGAAGGATGCCTTTAAAAGATCAGTTGAGCTTTTAAAAGAAGTTGGTATAGAAGATGCTGAAAAGAGAATGAAGCAGTATCCGCATCAGCTCTCCGGTGGTATGAGACAGAGGGTTGTTATTGCTATAGCTCTTTCCTGTAATCCGGATCTTCTTATCTGCGACGAGCCAACTACAGCTCTTGATGTTAACATTCAGGCCAAGATACTTGAGCTTATCAAGAAGGTTCAGAAGGAAAGAGATATTGCAGTTATCTATATCACACATGACCTTGGCGTAGTAGCTAAGGTTGCTGATTATGTAAACGTTATGTATGCAGGTAAGATCGTAGAAGTCGGCAATATCAATGAGATCTTCTATGATCCAAGACATCCTTATACATGGGGCCTTTTATCAGCTATGCCTGACCTTGGCACAGATGATGACAGACTATATACAATTCCTGGTTCACCTCCAAATCTTCTTCATGAAAAAGAGGGTGATGCCTTTGCACCAAGAAATGCCTATGCACTTGAGATCGATGATAAGCTTGAGCCGCCTATGTTCAAGATAACAGAGACTCATTCTGCAGCTACATGGCTTCTTGATGAGAGAGCTCCAAAGGTTGAGATGCCGCCGGAACTTAAGGCAAGGATTGAAAGAATGAAAAAGGAGGCCGAGGCAAATGTCAGCTAATTATAATGCAGCGCCTCTTCTTGAAGTAGAGGGACTTAGACAGTATTTTCCTGTAAGCTCTACATATACAGTTAAGGCTGTTGAGAATGTAAGCTTTAAGGTATATCCTGGCGAGACTTACGGACTTGTTGGTGAGTCCGGTTCAGGTAAGTCTACAATAGGAAGAAGTATCATAAGACTTTATGATCCAACAGAAGGTAAGATAAGCTTCTGCGGAATGGATATCTCCGGCAAGATGAACAGGCATACCAAAGAAAGCCTCCGTGTTCAGATGCAGATGATCTTCCAGGATCCCATGGCGTCTCTTAATCCGAGAAAGAAGATCAAGGACATCATTGGAGAAGCTCTTGATATTCATCATGTATGTAAAAACAAAGCTGAGAGAGATCAGAAGGTAGAAGCAATCCTTCAAAAGGTAGGTCTTGCAAAAGAGCATGCGGACCGTTATCCGCACCAGTTCTCAGGCGGTCAGAGACAAAGAGTTGGTATTGCAAGGGCTCTTATCTTAAATCCAAAGCTAGTTATTGCTGATGAGTGTATCTCAGCTCTTGACGTATCTATTCAGGCCCAGGTTGTAAACCTTATGAAGGATATCCAGGAAGAGCTAGGAACAGCGTATCTGTTCATAGCTCATGACCTTTCCATGGTTAAGTACATATCTGACAGGATTGGAGTACTTCACCTTGGACATCTTTTAGAGACGGGTACTACAGATGAGATATTTAATAATCCTGTTCACCCTTATACTAAGAGTCTTCTTTCTGCGATTCCTATTCCTAATCCTGAGCTTGAAAAGAACCGCGAAGCTATAAGCTATGACTACAAGACATCGGGTATAGATTACAACAAGGGTACAGAGCATCTTGTAAGCGGCACTCACTTTGTTAAGTGTACGGATGATGAGTTTAAAGAATGGACTTTATGATATAGTGTCAAGATGATATTTTAGACAGCTGTTATCATTTTTGTGATTACCCTGGTAATTATTTTGTGCAAAAAAGTGGATAAGTATAGTGTTGCTTATCCACTTTATATGCGCAGTTTATAAGGATTAAGATTGTCAAAAAAAATGCTTGACACGTTATATCGTGTTGTTGTATTATTCATAATGCTGTTGAGATGGATGTTTTTTGAATGGTATTTTGATTTGATTTATTGATGACTCACAGCAAAACCGAAAGGATTTCAAAGCGGGCTTCATGTACTTCGGATGATTTACAGTCGCACTGCAGCACGATTTATATTGTTCCACCCTTTCAGTGCAGTATCCTTTCGTTTATATATAACAATTAAGGGCTCTTTGATAGAGTATAATATATAGGTACCTTCGAGGCGTGGCTCAGTTTGGTAGAGCGCTGCGTTCGGGACGTTGCGCGATTTT
>CAMVNV010000148.1 GCA_947168935.1 uncultured Butyrivibrio sp.
TTAAACACAGTATTCTTGCATTGAAAAGGGGCCTCACACTTAGTGCGACAGCCCCGTAATTTTTTATTTTGTATATCTGTTGTATATTTTTACGCTTTTAAATATTGTTATTATCTGGTCACATCCGCATACTCACCATTATCAGCTTTTAAAAGATCATCCGGAGTCAGCTCCAGCTGTGAGCCAATACGACCACCGCTTATATAGATCGTATCCTGATCCTTAGCCTGGATGGCAACTTTAGTCACATAACTTTTTTTCATGCCAATAGAAGTTGTGCCGCCTCTTATGTATCCTGTTACTTTATTGATATCCTTTACTGGTATCATCTCAACATTCTTGACGCCAACTGCTTTTGCGCACTTTTTGAAATCAAGCTCCTCTTCTATCGGGATCACAAAGACATAATAGTTATGGTCTGCTCCTACAGTTACAAGGGTCTTGAAGGCCTTCTCGTGAGGAAGTCCCAGTGAATCTGCTATCTGAATACCATCAACAAATTCCTTACATTCATACTCATGATGCTTGTAAGGGATCTTCATTGTATCAAGTATTCTCATTGCGTTGGTCTTAACTTCTTTTTTACCCATTGTATAGCTCCTTATCCTGATATGGTTTCAAAAGCATTTTAAACCTTTTTTCCAGGGAATAAAAGTTGTTAAGATTACTGGTAATTACACATGTCTTGTCAGGTGTAAATTTCATTTTTTACATTTGTCTTGACTTATTTTACAGGTAGTAGTATTATCTCACATAAAATATGAATTATAGAAATCCAGGAGGAGTTTATGGACAATTTATCTAAGGAGATAAGGGAACTGGCTAAAGAGAAGGATGCAGTAATTCTTGCTCACTACTACGTTGACGGCGCAGTGCAGGATGTGGCTGATTACGTTGGCGATTCATTCTATCTTGCAAAGGTAGCAAAATCTGATCCGCATAAGACCATAGTTTTTTGCGGTGTTACATTTATGGGACAATCTGCCAATATCTTAAGCCCTGACAAAACAGTTCTTATGCCAGATCTTAATGCTGTTTGTCCTATGGCCCTTATGGTTGATGCAGATACTATCACAAAGATGCGCGAAGAATATGATGATCTTGCTGTTGTCTGCTATATCAATTCAATGGCAGAGATCAAGGCTCTTTCTGATGTATGCGTTACAAGTTCTAACGCTTTGAAGATCGTAAAATCTCTTTCAAACAAAAACATCTTTTTTATCCCAGATGGAAATCTTGGACGCTTCGTCAAGGAAGAATGCCCTGATAAGAACGTAATCTTAAACCCAGGTTACTGCCACGTTCACACATCTATTACGGCAAAAGACGTTGAGGTTGCTTTCAGAGAGCATGAAAACGCTGAAATCCTTGTTCATCCTGAATGTGTTCAGGAAGTGTGCGAACTTGCAGACTTTACAGGTTCAACTAAGGAGATCATCGAATATGCCGCTGAATCCTCTGCAAATGAGTTCATCGTCTGCACAGAATCAGGCGTTTTGCATGAGCTTGAGAAGAAAGCTCCCGGCAAGAAATTCTACTTCGTTGGCGCTAAGCAGGTTTGCCCTAATATGAAGAAAGTCACTTTGGAAAAAGTACGTGACTGCCTTCTTAACGGCACAGGCTCTATAACTGTATCTGACGAACTTAGAGAAGCTGCTGATAAGCCTCTTGAAAGAATGTTGGAACTTGGAAATGCCAAGGAAGCTCCTGCTCTTGCATAAATACTAATAATATAGTCAAGAATATCTACTACGATTTGCGCTGAGCCAGATCTTTAGAATAAATGTGCCCAGCATGGAGGACAATTATGAATAGCGCAAATAGTCTTAAAACCGATGTTGTTATAGTTGGAAGCGGCGTTGCAGGCCTGTATGCTGCAATGAATCTTCCAAGAAAGCTTAATATCACGATCATATCCAAGGGAGATGTCACAGAATGCGACTCATACCTTGCTCAGGGCGGCATTTGTATGCTAAGAGATGATAGTGACTATGATTCCTATTTTGAGGATACAATGCGTGCAGGCCACTATGAAAACGATCCTGATTCTGTTGACCAGATGATAAGACAGTCCCAGAGCGTCATTAAGGATCTGATCGATATAGGAACCGATTTTGAAAGAAATCCGGACGGAAGCCTTGATTTTACAAGGGAGGGAGCTCATTCTAACAAAAGAATCCTCTTCCACGAGGATATTACCGGTCAGGAGATAACTTCAAAGCTCCTTAATGCCGTTAAAAAGCTTCCAAACGTTACAATCTATGATCATGTTACAATGATCGATCTTATCACTAAGAAAAATGGTAAACTCCATGATTCAAGCTGTCACGGCGTTGTATGTACTACTCCATCTGACAGTGAGCTTGGAAGGAAATACGGAGTCGCTGACACAGACCAGGGTGAAAAGATCCTGTATATTGAGAGCTTTTATACAATCCTTGCCTGCGGCGGCATAGGAGGGCTTTTTGAACACAGCACCAACTTCCCTATCCTTACAGGAGACGCCCTGTCTATATGTCTTAAGCACGGCATAAAGCTCGAAAACCCTGATTATATCCAGATTCATCCAACTACTTTGTATACAGATCATTCGTCTGAATATGTAGAGCATTTCGATGGATCAAAGACAAAAAGAGATAATGAAGGCGTATTAAGTGATCGCTCTTTTCTCATATCAGAGTCTGTCAGAGGAGAAGGCGGCATCCTTGTAAATAGCAAGGGTGAACGCTTTACTGACGAGCTATTACCTAGAGATGTTGTCAGCAATGCTATCTTTAATGAGATGGAAAAAGAAGGATCTGCGCACGTATGGCTTTCCATGGAACATATTCCACTTGATGAGATCAAAAATCACTTCAAGCACATATATGAACACTGCCTCGAAGAAGGCTACGACTGCTCGAAAGAGCCTATTCCGGTAGTACCTGCCCAGCACTATTTTATGGGCGGCATCAAGGTTGACCTTAATGGTCAAACTTCTATGCGACACCTGTTCGCCGCAGGAGAAACCTGCTGTAACGGCGTACATGGAAAGAACCGACTTGCAAGTAACTCTCTTTTAGAAAGTCTTGTCTGGGCCAAAAAAGCTGCCGCTTTAATTGGAAAAAAATACGATATGCGAATCGTAAAAAGCGCTGACTCAAGTAAAGAGAAGGCTTCAGATATCAAAGTGACAGATGTGTCACCTGAATGGACCAATACTATGACTCTTGCAGTCAATAACAAAAAGCTTATTTTATCAGAAATTGAAAGGATGAAAAAATATCATGAGCATCATAAACCAAAGCAGTACAGCACATCTTGCACCAGTAACAATGAGACTTCAGGCAGACGACCTGATCCTGTCAGCGCTTAAGGAAGATATCACTTCAGAAGACGTATCCACTAACGCTGTCATGCCAGAGAGCGTTCCAGGAACTGTTGATCTTATTGCCAAGCAGGACGGTGTTATAGCAGGTCTTTCTGTATACGAGAGAGTATTTACACTTCTTGATCCTGATACTAAGGCAAGCTTTAGTGTCAAAGATGGTGACCACGTTACAAGTGGTCAGAAAATTGGAACTGTAGAAGGCGATATCAGAGTTCTTCTGTCCGGAGAGCGCGTTGCCTTAAACTATCTGCAGCGTATGAGCGGAATTGCCACATATACAGCAAATGTAGTAGAATTGCTTAAGGGATCAAAGATCAAACTTCTCGATACCCGTAAGACTACCCCTAACATGAGAATATTTGAAAAGTACGCTGTTACAGTTGGTGGCGGCCATAACCACAGATATAACTTATCTGACGGTGTACTTCTTAAGGACAACCATATCGGTGCAGCAGGAAGCGTAACAAAGGCTATAGAGATGGCCAGAGACTATGCTCCTTTTGTCAGAAAGATCGAAGTTGAAGTTGAGAACCTTGATATGGTCAAAGAAGCTGTCGAAGCAGGTGCTGATATCATCATGCTCGACAATATGTCTCATGAAGATATGGAGACTGCTATGAAGATCATAGATGGCAGAGCCGAGGTCGAAGTATCAGGTAACGTTACAAAAGAAAATATAAAAAGACTTGCAGATCTAGGAGTAGACTATATTTCAAGTGGTGCACTTACACACTCATCTCCTATTCTTGACCTGTCTATGAAGAATCTGCATCCTGTAAAGTGATTTTGATTAAATTCATATAATATAAGGCTCAAAGATATTACTAATAAATATTGTTAATAAAGATATTGCTAATAATATTACTAATAAGATATTGATAGTAAAATATTGCCATTAAGATATGGCTAGTAAAAATATTACTAATAAAAAAGTGCAGCATTCTTGAATCCTTTATCCAACAATATATAATTCATTTGGCTTTATCAAACAGAGGAAAAATATGCGATTATCAGGTGAAGAAAGAAGAAATAACATACTTGAGATACTGGCAGCTGCATCTGAGCCAATATCCGGAAGTAAGCTTTCCAAAGAGCTCGGCGTCAGCAGACAGGTTATTGTTACAGATATAGCCCTTATCAAGGCTACTCACCCTGATCTAGTCGCTACAAATTCCGGTTATATACTTATGCATGCTTCAAATACAAGGCGTGTATATAAGGTAAGACATACTAACGAACAGATTGAGGATGAGCTGTCTGCTATTGTAGATCTTGGCGGAAGTGTTCAAAATGTCTACGTAGAACACAAAGTCTATGGTACTATAACAGCTCCTCTTCAGATAAGTTCCAAGCGTGATATTCAGAACTACCTTCGTGATATGCGTAGCGGCGTCTCTTCTCCTCTTTCTACTATTACAGACGGATACCACTACCACCTCATAGAAGCACGTTCTGAGGCCATTCTGGACGAGATAGAAGAAGCCCTGGATAAGAAAGGGTATCTGATAGAAACACAGAAGGCTCCAGTTATATATGAACCAAAGTATTACTCAACTATTTAATTCTAAAAAAGCTTCCCGCATAAATGCGAGAAGCTTTTTTATTGCTATAAAATATTGGTAAAATTAAGCCTGAGTCTTAGCAGCCTGAGCTTCTTTTACCTGCTTTGTAAGTTCAGGAACGATCTTGTTAAGATCTCCTACTACGCCGTAGTCTGCTACGTCGAAGATAGGTGCGTTCTCGTCCTTGTTGATAGCAATGATGATATCAGACTCTTCCATACCTGCAACGTGCTGGATGGCACCTGAAATACCGATTGCGAAGTAAACGTGAGGACGAACTGTCTGGCCAGTCTGACCAACCTGAAGTTCCTTTGGCTTCCAGCCATTATCTACAACTGCACGTGAGCATGAAACTGTTCCGCCAAGTGCCTCTGCAAGATCTTCAAGAATCTTGAAGTTCTCTGGGCTGCCTACGCCACGTCCGCCAGATACAAGAATCTTAGCGTCAGCGATGTTAGCAACGTTAGCCTTCTCCTTAACGATCTTAAGGATCTCTGTGTAGCAGTTGTTCTCTGCAAATCCAGGATTGAACTTAACAACTTCTGCCTTAGCACCCTTGTTAGGAGCGATCTTCTGCATAACGCCAGGACGAACTGTAGCCATCTGAGGACGGAAGTTCGGGCAAGCGATTGTAGCGATTGTGTTTCCACCGAATGCAGGACGAGTCATAAGAAGCTGCTGGTGCTTCTGCTCCTGTCCAGGCATAGGAGTAAGAGGGAAATCACCGATCTCAAGCTGTGTACAGTCAGCTGTAAGACCTGTGTGTACACGTGATGATACACGAGGACCAAGGTCACGGCCGATTGCTGTAGCTCCAACGAGGAGGATCTCAGGCTTAAACTCTTTGATTACTTCTGCAAGAGCGTGTGTATAAGGCTCTGTTCTGTAATCCTTAAGTGCAGGATCATCTACAACGATGACTCTGTCTGCACCGTACTCAGCAAGCTTATCAGCGAGACCTTCAACGTTCTCACCAAGAAGTACTGCTGTTACTTTCTTTTCATCAAGATCTGCTGCGAGATCTTTTGCCTTGCCCAGAAGTTCGAGAGCTATGTTGCTGAGCTCATTATCAACCTGCTGAGCGAAGATAAATACACCCTTATATTCTTCTAAAGACATGTTCTTTCTCCTTTTATACTAAATAATTCACATCTTGGATAGCGTATCATTATTACGATGCGCCATGTACAGATTTTAGATTACGTGCTTCTCATCAAGCTTGCCAAGGATGTACTTAACTGCTTCATCAGCGCTGTCAGGAGTAACCTTCTCACCAGCACCCTTCTTAACCTTATCTGAAGCCTTGGCAATCTGTGTAGGAGAACCCTTAAGACCGATGTTCTCATCTGCTACATCCTTAAGATCAGCTCTGCCCCATACAGTAACTTCTGATTCGAATGCATCAAAGATTCCACCAGGAGTCATGTATCTAGGCTCACCGAGCTCTGAAAGAGCTGTAATAAGAACAGGCATCTTAGCCTTTACCATGTGGTAACGGTCCTCGAACTGTCTCTTAACTGTAACTGATTTCTCTTTCTCATCAACTGAGATCTCTTCAGCGTATGAGATAACCGGGATTCCAAGGTGCTCAGAAATCTGAGGACCAACCTGAGCTGTATCACCATCGATAGCCTGACGACCTGTGATAACGATATCATACTCAAGGTTACGGATTGCTCCGGCAATTGTTGAAGATGTTGCCCATGTATCTGCGCCGCCGAGTACTCTGTCTGTAACGAGGATTGCTTTATCAGCACCCATAGCAAGAGCTTCACGAAGAACTGCATCAGCCTTAGGAAGACCCATTGTTACAACTGTTACTTCAGCACCGTACTGATCTTTAAGCTTAAGAGCTGCTTCAAGACCTGCTTTATCATCAGGATTCATGATAGCAAGCATTGCGCCTCTATCAAGAGTTCCATCTGGTTTGAATTTAACGCCGCCCTTTGTATCAGGGACCTGCTTAACACAAACTACTACTTTCATGTTTTTCTCCTTATATTTGCAGAATCTGAACTATAAAGTTCATTTTTTCATTTTAAAATTAAGACGCTGATATCCGATTATGCAAGTAAGCTTCCTGAGATAACCATACGCTGAACTTCTGAAGTTCCTTCGTAGATCTCTGTGATCTTAGCGTCACGCATCATACGCTCAACTTCGTACTCTCTGATGTAACCATAACCACCAAGGAGCTGTACGCACTTTGTTGTAACGTCCATAGCTGTCTCAGCAGCGAAAAGCTTAGCTTTAGCAGCTTCTACAGAATATCTGTCCTGAGTTCTCTTAGCTTCTGCAGCTTTGTATACAAGGAGCTGTGCAGCTTCTACTTCTGTTGCAAGGTTAGCAAGCTGGAACTGTGTATTCTGGAACTGAGCGATTGAACGACCGAACTGCTTTCTTTCCTTTACATATTCGATTGTTCTCTCAAGAGCACCTTCTGCAAGACCAAGTGCCTGAGCAGCGATACCGATACGTCCACCATCAAGAGTATGCATAGCGATAGGGAATCCCTTACC
>CAMVNV010000149.1 GCA_947168935.1 uncultured Butyrivibrio sp.
GATACACAGGAAGTAGAAGAAGCAGGTGATCAGACAACTGACCAGACTACTGATAAGACAACAACAGATGATGATTTTACACCATATCAGTTATTCTTAAGTGATGACCTTGCTGTTGACGGACAGACTTTTTTAGAGATATATGCAGAGTCTTTTGATGAACTGGGTGTAAAACCGGAGGCATATTACTACGATATTGACCAGGACGGCGAAGACGAGCTTTTAGTTGAGGGGCCTTATTATGGCTTTGATATCTATGATGTCATTGATGGTGAATTAACACTTATCGACTGCGGCGGCGGAACTGCCAGCATTTGTGATATCTATGTAGGTGAAGGAAAGTCATACGTAGTTCACACTGACTTTGGCCATGTTGGAAGAGCGTATATTGAATTTTCTCTCTATGGTTCAAATGGTGAGAGAACAGAGGACTTCGCTATTTCAGTTGGTTATGATGAAAATCAGGACACTTATGATGAAAACAGTGAGTTCTATCTTGATGACAAAGAGATCACAATGGAGGAATATGAGAGTTATCTGAACACATATAAGCCATTAGACAGAACTACTCTTAAGTCCGCATGGGATTGAAAACTTTTAAAAGCTTCCGGGTTATCCTGGGAGCTTTTGTTTTACTTTATTACTGCATTTTTGAACGAAGTGACAAAAAGTCATATAATAGTGACAGACGCTAAATCAATACTTAAAGGTTGAATGGTAATTGGAATACTGCCACATCCTGGAGATATGGAGGTACACAATGGCATTTTCATCAGATCTTTACGTTGGAGAACTCGTTATGCGCCTTATTGGTCATCAGACAGGCGAGATCAGTAAGGTTGATTATAAACCGCAAAAACCCGCTTTTTCTAAAGAACCTATGGAGGGCGAGACCTTCCTTGAAAGGGCAACACCTGAGTCTCAGGGCGTTTCAGCCAGGTGGGTCAAGGACCTGTTTGAAACTCTTCACGAATGTCCCAAAGCTAATATTCATAAGATAATGGTCATGCGCCATGGAAAGGTCATTGGCGAAACTTCTTTTGCCCCATTTGATCAGGATTATTGGCACATAGTCCATTCTATGTCCAAGTCTGTTACAGGCATGGCCATAGGAATACTGATAGGAGAAGGAAAGCTCAACATAACCGACAAGGTCCTTGACCTTCTTCCTGACAAAAAAACTCTCACATCTATGCTCAGACTTCGTGATGTCACAGTTGAGCATCTATTATCCATGACCAGCGGCGTTCAGTTCAATGAAGCCGGCGCGATAACCGGTAATGACTGGATCAAAGGATTCATGGATTCAAGCACGCTTTTTACTCCCGGTAAGGAATTTAACTATAATTCAATGAATTCATACATGCTCTCAGCTATCGTGACTGCGGTTACAGGCCAGAGCCTGTTTAGCTTTGTGAAAGAGAGAATATTTGACCCGATGGGTATCAAGCGTGTTTTCTGGGAAACTTGTCCTCTTGGTAATACCAAAGGGGGATGGGGCCTGTTTATGCGTATAGAAGATATGTGTAAGCTGGGTCAGCTCTATCTTCAAAAGGGTAAGTGGGAAGGCGAGCAGCTTGTGCCTGAAGGCTGGGTTGTTGCATCTACTACAGCCCATGCTGCTACGGATGTTCCGGAAGCTCCCAAGTACGGATACCATCTGTGGCTTATAAACAACAGGGAAGGCGCCTTTATTTTCAACGGAATGCTGGGTCAGAACGTGTATATCTATCCTGATCTTGATATGGTGCTTGCAGTTAACGCCGGCAATAACGAGATCTTCCAGACCGGCGCTACGACTAACATAATCTACGATAAGATGACCAATATCGAAGTTTTTGACCACCAGCTTGAGCCTGACCCTTTAAGTGATAAGTTCCTTGAAAAGACTATCACCCGTATTCAGGAAAAAGAGATTCCGAATAAGCTTATACTGCGCGGCGGCTGGAACAGACGCACTGATGCTTATGACAACCAGCAGGACAAGATCATGAGGATCAGGACTTTGTATGGAAGTACCTACGACCTTGGAGACAGTGGTATAGGTATTTTCCCTCTTATGATGCAGATAACGCATAACAATTTCACTGACGGAATCACTAAGATTGGTTTTGTTCCTATTGATAAAAAGAGATTTGGCGTTCAGATATATGAAGGCGACCAGATCTACACCCTTCCCTGCGGTGATGATACATACGGTAATTTTGTATCCTTAAACATCCACGGAGAAGTGTACGACGCTGTTGTAAAAACGAAGCTTGCAACTGACGAATACAACAGAATGGCAATAATGCTAAGGATCTTTTTACTGGAAGAAACTAGCGAAAGGCGTATCAATATCTATCTTGGAAGCAAGTACGCAGAGGAAGATACCAGAGGCTTTAGAGGCTGCAACGTCCCTGAAGGCATTGATGTTCACTTTAATGAATATCCTGGTAATGAGCTTCTGACAACAGCCCTTTCCTGCGTTTCAACAACCAAGGGAATCCAGGGCGTACTCCTTAGTAAGCTTGATGGTTTTGGCGCTTCGATGCTTATAAGTAAAACCATTCATTACACAATAAATCCAAGGGTTCACGGCTTTTTAATTAAGGCTGATGGCGCTGAAGCTAATAAGGAAGAAAAAAACCTGGAAGCTGACATCAAGATAGCTGGCAGCAAGGAAGAAGCAATCAGCGCAGGATCTGATAATTGACTGGAAAATAAATATGCGAAGGCTGGAGATCTATAGTACAATAATGGGTGGCTTTTTCAAATGAAATTACTTTACAGGAGTATTATTTAATGAACTTATTATCCATGAAAGATGTCTCGAAGGCATTTACGGACAAAGTTTTACTTAAGGAGGCATCCTTTGGAATTGATGAGGGCGACCGCATCGGTATAATCGGTATTAACGGAACCGGCAAATCGACTCTGCTTCGCCTTATAGCAGGTCTTACGGAGGAGGACGAGGGCGAGATCGTAAAAGGCAATAACGTTGTTATTTCCTACCTTCCTCAAAATCCTGAGTTTGACATGGATTATACCCTTTACGACTACGTAGTGGCGACCAATGTACAAAAGCGTCATCCGGCTAATGCCCTTGAAGCCAAGGAGTTTGAAGCTCAGATCGAGGGACAGGCCAAGAAGATCCTTAACATTCTTGGTTTTAATGATATAAATCAGAAGGTGTCACAGCTTTCAGGAGGTCAGAGAAAAAAGGCTGCGCTTTGCGCCCGTCTTCTTGAAAACAGCGATATCCTTTTACTTGACGAGCCTACCAACCACCTTGATAATGCCATGAGTGAGTGGCTCCAGATCTATCTTGAGAACTACCGCGGTGCCCTTGTCATGGTAACTCACGACAGATATTTCCTTGATCTTGTCTGCAATAAGATCGTGGAAGTGGATCAGGGCAAGCTCTACACTTACGATACCAACTACGAAGGATACCTTGAACTTCGTGCCCAGCGTATCGCATCAGCCCTTTCTACCCAGGATAAACACGCTAACATTTTGAGAAAAGAAATTGCGTGGATGAGAAGAGGTGCCCGTGCCCGCTCAACCAAGCAAAAAGCTCATATCAAGCGTTACGAAGCTCTTCGCGATGAAGAGAAGATCAAGTTCGATGAAGACGTGCAGATATCTGCCATCTCTTCAAGACTTGGGAAAAAAACTATCGAACTTTACAACATAGGTAAAAGCTACGGTGACATAACTCTTATCAATGACTTCACCTTTACTTTTACAAGAGATGATCGTATTGGTATACTCGGACCAAATGGCTGCGGCAAGACTACTCTTATGAAGATGATAGTTGGCAGCATCCCTCCGGATACAGGCCACATCGAAATTGGAGAGACCGTTAAGATCGGTTACTACGCTCAGGAAGCTACAACCATGGACGATGATCAGAGGGTCATCGACTATGTTAAGGATACAGCTGAGTACATTAAGACTGACGACGGCTACATTTCTGCATCCCAGATGTGCGAGAAGTTCCTGTTTGAAGGAAGTCTTCAGTACCAGCCAATTGGAAAACTATCTGGTGGTGAAAAAAGAAGACTATACCTTTGCAAAGTATTGATGGAAGCTCCAAACGTTCTCATCCTCGATGAGCCTACCAACGACCTTGATATAGGGACTCTTCAGATACTTGAAGATTACCTTGACTCTTTTCCCGGAATAGTAATAGCAGTATCTCACGACAGATACTTCCTGGACAGAATAGGAAGACGCATGCTGACCTTTGATTCATATGGCGGCATACACCTTTATAACGGCTCCTATACTGAGTTTTTCGAAACTCACAAAGAGGGCGTAGATGGAAGTCTTTCATGGGATTTTACAGATAATGATGTCAGCGCATCCAAAAAGGCCGGGGCTGGCAAAAGCGGCTCTAGCGATAAGGCAGGCTCTGGTGCAGCTTCCGGTAGAGGCGGAGATGGAAGCGAAAACGATTCTGAAGCCAAGGCTAATCGCGGCGACCATAAACTAAAATTCAGCTATAAAGAACAAAAGGAATATGAGACAATAGAAGATGATATCGCAAAGTGCGAGCAGAAGATCGCCCAGTATGAAGAAGATATACTGGCTAATGCTACAAACTTTGGAAAACTTCGAGAGATAGGCGAGAAGAAAGAAGCCGAGGAAAAGAGGCTTGAAGAGCTTATGGAAAGATATGTCTATCTTGAAGAAAAGGCTGAGGCTATTGCTAAGCAGTAATCAAATAGAGCTGGCATAGATAGCAATAGTAATAATAATTTGATAAAGATAATAATTTAAAAGAAAGAGGTGGACAATGACTAATTCAAAGGTATATGAAAAAGTTGAAAAGTGCGTTGAAGCAATAAGAGCTAAGACAGACTTTGTTCCTAAGGTGGCCCTTACACTTGGATCTGGTCTTGGCGACTATGCTAAAAATATAGATATTAAAGCAGAAGTATCATACTCAGAGATTGAAGGATTCCCTGTTTCTACAGTTCCGGGCCATGACGGCAAGTTCATATTCGGATATGTTGGTAAAACTCCTGTTGTATGCATGAAGGGAAGGGTACACTATTACGAAGGTTATCCTATTTCTGATGTAGTTCTTCCTGCACGTGTTATGAAGATGCTGGGGGCTGAGATCCTGTTTCTTACTAACGCGAGCGGCGGTGTTAACTATCACTTTGCTGCTGGCGACCTTATGCTTATTACAGATCACATCAGCTGCTTTGCACCAAATCCTCTTATTGGACCAAATGATGACAGGCTTGGTCTCAGATTCCCCGATATGAGTAGCGTATACAATAATGAACTTCAGGAAATCCTTAAAAAGACAGCAATTGATAACGGAATCGCTCTTAAAGAGGGTATCTACTGCCAGCTTACAGGACCTTCCTTTGAATCTCCTGCTGAGATTCGCATGCTCAGAACTCTTGGCGTTGATGCTGTTGGTATGAGTACGGTTGTAGAGGCTATTGCAGCTAACCATATGGGAATGAAGATCTGCGGTGTATCCTGCATCAGTAATCTTGCAGCGGGAATGAGCGCAAATCCTCTTAATCATGAGGAAGTTCAGGAAGCTGCAGATATGGCTGCTCCTCGCTTTGCAAAGCTCGTAACAGAATCCATCAAACAGTTCGGGGACATCGAGTGGTTTAAATAAAACTTCGCACATATGAAAAAAAGGTGCTAGCCTATTCCTGAGGCTGACAGTTAATAAATGATTTTATTGTCATGAAAATTATATAAAATTCACCGACATAGAAATACATCCATGTATTTCTAAACATGTCTAGCTACGTCCTGTAACTAGGCATGATATCTGGAATAATATATTCCGGGATTCATAAACTACAGGACGTAGTTACGACATGTTTAGAAGTTCATGGATGAACTTCTATGTCGGGAACTCGCTTCGCGGGGGCAGATGAATCCCAAACAGAATATATTATTCCATCTATCAAGCTCTTGAATTTAATATAATTTTCAAAGACAAAAAAATCATTTATTAACTGTCATCCTCATGAATATTCAAAGTACTGATGATTTTTATATGTTTGTAGAAAGCAATTGATTGAAAATTTCTAGTAGAGATAGTTGGATAATGTAGCGAACTTGGGAACTTTTAAGGAAGTTTCTGGCAACAACGGTTATTTTCTACAGTATCGATTATGTTTGAATCAAAGTGAATTAAATCTTATTTTTGCTTGGAGGAGAAACTCATGAACATCAGGTTTTATAATGCTAGAATTCTTACCATGGAAGAGGAGAGGCCTGTATTTAAAGGGGAGGTCTGGACTAGTGATGATAAGATATCCTTCGTGGGGACGAGCGAGGAAGCTGGAAGTGTTAATGCGGAAGGCAGTTTTGACAGAGAGATAGATTGTAAGGGCAATTTACTTATGCCTGGTTTTAAGGATGCTCATACTCATAGTGCAATGACGCTTATGAGATCGCTTGCGGATGATCTTCCGACGCAGGAGTGGCTTAATAATCAGATATTCCCGGTTGAAGCTAAGATGACTGGGGAGGATATATATACTCTTACGAAACTTGCTATCTTAGAGTATCTTACAAGCGGTATTACTGCGATCTTTGATATGTATCTGACTCCTGAAACTATTGCTAAGGCTTGCAAGGAAGCGGGCATGAGATGTGTTCAGGTTGGATGTGTTAACAATTTCTCTCAGTCACTTGAGCTTGTAGAGCGCATGTATAATGAACTCAATACAGAAGATGATCCTTTAAATTCTTATTTCATGGGAATTCATGCAGAGTATACCTGTTCTCCAGAGCTTCTGACTAAGTTCTCAGAACTTGTTCATAAGTACAAAGCGCCTGTTTTCACACACATAGCAGAGACTAAGTCTGAAACAGAGGGATGCGTAGAGCGTTATGGCATGAGCCCTGTTAAGTATCTTGCATCCATGGGACTTTTTGATTTTGGAGGCGGCGGCTACCATCTTGTTCATGTGAACGAAGAGGATATGCAGATTCTTAAGGAAAAGAATATGTATGTTGTCACCAATCCAGGATCTAACCTTAAGCTTGCATCAGGTATTGCTCCGATTTCTGATTACTTAAAGCATGGAATCCCAGTTGCCCTTGGAACAGATGGTCCTGCATCCAACAACTGTCTGGACTTTTTCAGAGAGATGTTCCTTGTAACAGGTCTTGCCAAGGTCAGAGACGATGATGCTTCATCAGTTGATGCCATGGAAGTTCTGAAGATGGCTACAGTTAACGGCGCTCATGCAATGAACCTTCATAACTGCGACGTTTTGGCATCCGGCAAGCAGGCAGATATGATCATGATCGATCTTGATCAGCCCAATATGCAGCCTGTTAACAACATTTGCAAGAATATCGTATACAGCGGCAGCAAGCAGAATGTGAAGATGACCATGATCGCCGGCGTTATCAGATATGAAGACGG
>CAMVNV010000150.1 GCA_947168935.1 uncultured Butyrivibrio sp.
CGACGTAGTATACGAAGAGTTCAAGGGAACTGGTAACATGGAAATGATCCTTGATCGTAAGCTTCAGGAAAAGAGAATCTTCCCTGCGATCAATATCGCCAAGTCTTCTACAAGAAGAGAAGATCTGTTGCTTAACAGTGATGAGCTTAATGCTGTAAATCGTATGCGTAAGAGTCTTAACGGCTTAAAGGCAGATGATGCAGCTGATCAGATACTTAACAACTTCTCACGTACTAAATCAAACAAAGATTTCATAACACTTATGAATCGCAGAATCTTTTGATAATAGTTAATATTTTATCGGATGCTTTAAAGGTAAATAATTCTTTAAAGCATCCGATATTATTTACAACAATACTCTTTCCAAACTTATTTTAAGGAAGGGTTCTCCTCCCCCACAACTCTTTCCCTTCCTAAAAGTAATCACAAAAAATACCGATGGTTCCCCTCCATCGGTATTTTTCATTTTATAATAATAATTATTAATCGTGTTTTTAAAGCGCCCTAAAGCGCAGATTATTTCTTATCTTCCTGCGGCTGAGTCATAAGTGAAATAGCAGCAACAGAAATCTCGTAAACCTTTTTTCTTGAAGCCTCCAGCCCTGAAGTTTTGAACTTTTCTATATTATCCTTAAAATACTTCATAGCTGAATCTATCTGAGCCTTGGTAAAATGCTCTTCGCCTTCACGATGCTCATTCATATGCAGGCTTCCGTCTTTACTATCATAGCGAACAGAAATGTCATACTTATTAAAGTTCTTGCCAAAGGACTCCTTGTACAACTGCATAATCAAATCTTCACGATCTGCCATTTATGCCTCCTGTGTTTTTTGCTTATAAAAACCTATTTCATTTTGCCACACTGCTTTGGAAGAATCCGTCTTCTTCATATTAGGATCGAGCTCTGTCTCCAAGAAAAAATCATCAAGTGCATCATAGTCATCCCCCGTCGGATTCTCAGCATCTTTAAAGAAAATTCCCATTTAGGCTTCCTCCTTTTTTGTCTAGAGCGGATATTAATATTTTATCATTTATCTGTTTGTTTGCATACATTATTTTGTCAATGATATAGATCAGTTTATAAAGAAAAAACCTCAACTTCACAAAAACCTCCGCACTTTCGTACGGAGGTAAAATAATTAATTATTTAGTTCAACTATAGAAGAAGATTCCAATAGCAGACTGTTCTCCAAGTCATTATCTGTCCCTGTCCATTCAGATTTCTTATGGTCAGGTTTTCAAGCTCATCAAGTTCTGTTCCATCTTCCTGTTTCTTGCGTATCTCTGTAACGTATTCAACCAGCTGTCTGTCTTGTACATCCATTGTCATATCGTCGTCCTCCCTTCGTGCTCCCGGTCATCACTTCCTAGAAGGGATAAATCCGCCAGCAAAAAGCTTAATGAATTATTAACAATGTTTACGTCGCATCACTTAGGGCCAAAAAAGACATTGCAACGTTGCAATGTCCCCACAAGTATTATATTACATGAGAACGCTTTTTTGCAATCGTTTTATCGTATGCATTTTGAACGAAAGTTTCTGTAAGAGATTAGTAAATATTTACATTTTGCTTCACATTTTTTTAATCAGTTTCCTTGGAAGAAGCAGTCATAAGAGATTTCCTCAGGCACTATTACAACATCAGCACCCTCGACTATCGTACTGGTTTCAATCTCTTTTCCCGAAAGATAGGTTATGTAACATCCTTCTTCATCTTCGTAGATTACTGCATTCTTGCCAGCATATAATAAGGACTGAACTTTTTCGTTAAATTCAAGTTCACCGTTTTTATATATGTTAACTTCTCTTCCATCAACAGTAAACAGAACCACTAATTTATCAGCCGCAAATACAATGAGACCTGTACTATCTTCTTCTACATCTTTGGCAAGGAGCTTAGTTCTGTCATTATGGAAAGAATAAAGATTAACCTCTTCCTCTTCTTCATCATACGCCAAATAGTAGGTTGACGTATTTTGATCCAACTCAGGTCTTGTTAATCCAAGTCTTCCATTTTCTGATATAAGCTTTTCTGATGAAAACGTTCCATCCGAAGATCTGAAAGAGGCCAAAATACTGCCTTCTGATTCTTCATCAGTAAATTCAGCCATGGCATATCTTCCATCCCATGAGCTCCAGACACTTCCGCCTGTATAAACATACTTAAAGTCCATAGGCTGTTCCTGACCACCGGCAAGCATATAGAACCAGTCATCAGAACCTTTTTTCTGAAAAACGCTGATCCCAACCTGAAGTTCAACTTTAGAAATATCATCAACCTCAGTCAGGCTTTCGTTCTTAACATCATAGTAGTTAAGAGTAATATTCTCTTTTCCTGTCTGAGATGTAAAGAAAACTCCTCCTGCAGATGTGCAGTATGGGGAATAATCTATAACGTTTTCACCGATCTTCACAGGCTCTTTGTTGTCGAATGTCAGATATAATTCATTAGATTCTTCATCTTCATTTTCAACAATAAACATGACTGCATCACTATCTTTAGAAATAACGATGCGGCTTACATTTTCAGCAAGAGTCTCTACCTCAGATTTAGAGTTAAGTCCTTTTTTACCAAGTTCAAATGTAAGTCCCTGTTCGTCGCCCTCAAGAAGATACACATAATTGCCACTATATGAAAGATAAGTATATGCGACATCTTCAGCTATCACTTTGCTGTCCTTGCCATTGTAGTAGCATACTTCCATCTCGTTGGTCTCATAGAGCAAAGCGCCGCCATCAAGAACGCTGTAGCTGGTAACAAAGTCAGCAACTTTCTCAGCCTGATCCAGATTAGCGTCCATATCTTCAGTCAGTTTATCTATCCTGACTTTTTTAAGTCTTCCGGAGCCATCTCCTGTATCCTTGTCCATGAAATACAATATCTTACCATCTTTAGAAAATGCAGCTATATTATGATTGTTTCCAAAACCATACTCCAAAAGCGCATTATTGGTTTCGGCAACAGGAAGAGGCTCATCACTTTCAGATGTTATATCAGTATCAAGATATATAGTTCCATCCTTAACATATGCCACCATGGAAAAGAGCTTGTTGGCATTTCTTAATGTAACTACTCTGTATGCGATCACTGAACTGGCAATGGCTATTATCAAAATAACAATGACAACATCAATGAGCTTCTGTTTAATATTACGAGCTTTGACCTTTTCAGGATCCTCCGGCTTATTCTTACTTGTCTTAAAAACCGGATTCCTAAAGGTCGCATTAGTCTTATCAGCTTTTGATTCATCATCCTTTTTTTCTTCAGTATCAGTTACATCCTGCACAGTACCGCAAAAGGGACAGAATCTGGCATTATCTTTGATCTCTTCTCCGCATTCTTTACAAATCATATTTCAATCTCCATAAGCTTAAATACTTCACGATCTATAAGCTTTCTATTATTCTTTTCCCATTCCTGCAGCATATGCAGTGATAGCTGCTACTGTCTTAGCATCCTGAATCTGACCTTCTGAGATCATCTTCATAAGCTCTTCTACTTTATAAATCTCATTACTGATATCCTCGCCTTCATCAAGCTGTTTACCTGATTCAGCCTTCTCACAGTTTCTTGCAAGATAGATATCAAGCCATTCATTACAATAGGCAACTGCAACCTGAATTCTCAACAAATGGCTAAACTCCTTGGAGGTATAGCCGGTCTCTTCTACCAGTTCTCTCTGTGCACAAACAAGTGTGCTCTCATCTCCTGGTTCAATACCGCCTGCAGGTATCTCAAGAATCGTATCATCAACCGCAGGTCTGAACTGTCTTATAAGAAGGATACTGCCATCCGGAAGAACAGGAAGTATGCATGCTCCATATCCCTTCTTATGGCACACAAAATCCCAGTTGTGAATACTGCCATCAGGATACTGCATCTTGTCTTTATAAAGGTCAACTACTTCGCCTTCGAAAGCAATGGTTCTATCGAGGCGCTTTAACTTATTTTCCATATTATTATCTGATACTCCGTGTAAAAAAAAATTGAGCTTCATAAATTGCCAGTCTCAAGATTCTGCAAACAATCCTATGAAGGCACCTTAAAATAATACCATATTATAGGCGCTAATGGCTAGAAATCCGCAATTCACATACAAAAGAGCCTCCGGCCATATGACCGAAGGCTCCATATTCATGCTACTATTAGCATCTTATTTTTCACTGTTTGTTATCTACTGTGATAACAGGTGTGTCAGCATCAAGCTTAACATTGCGATCTGTCTTAGCTTCGTATGTATTAGCTTTCATAACATCTGTAAGATCGAATCCTGTTGTCTCTCTTACTGACTCGATAGTCTTAGCAAGCACGCCCGGAACATATCCGCCCATGCTTCCAACTCCAGACTCACCATTTCCAGAATCGATAATAGTAACCTTATCAATAGCTGAAAGAGGCTCTGCAATAGCTTTAGCCATTTCAGGAAGTTTCTCAACTACCATCTGAGTCATAGCAGCCTGACCATACTTCTTAAGAGCTTCTGCCTTCTTGTCCATTGCTGCAGCTTCAGCTTCACCTTTTGCTCTGATAGCTTCAGCTTCTGCAAGACCTTTAGCCTTGGTAGCAGCAGCTTCTGCTTCACCAGCTACGCGAACAGCTTCAGCTTCTTTCTGCTTCTCAGCGAGTCTAGCTTCAGCTTCTGCAATTCTCTTATACTTATCAGCGTCAGCTGCCTGCTGTGTCTGGAACTTCTGAGCTTCAGCGAGCTGCTGGAGACGATATCTTTCAGCATCAGCCTGTTTACGAATAGATGCATTGAGCTGCTGTTCCTGAACAGCTGCTTCCTGCTCTTTGATCTGAACTTCTTTTTCCTGCTTAGCGATGAGTGCGTCAGCAGTCTTGATCTCGATAGTCTTCATCTGTTCCTGCTTCTGAATCTCATAAGCAGCATCAGCTTCAGCCTTCTTAGTATCAGCCTGAACCTTAAGGTCAGCCTGCTTGATCTGAAGTTCATTGTTTCTTGTAGCGATAACAGTTTCAGAAGAAACTCTAGCATCGTTAGCTTCCTGCTTAGCCTGTGCCTGAGCAACAGCGATCTCTTTTTCAGCATTAGCACGAGAGATCTCAGCGTTCTGACGGATAGCTACTGTGTTTGCAATACCAAGGTTTTCAATTACACCAAGACCAGCATCATCGATGTTCTGAATATTGAATGATACAATTTCAAGACCCATCTTAGCCATGTCTACAGCTGCATTTTCCTGAACCTTTGTAGCAAATGTTTTACGGTCATTCATGATATCAACAAGTTTCATGGAACCGATGATCTCACGAAGGTTACCTTCAAGAACATTAACTACCATATCATTGATATACTTGGAATCTTTGTTAAGGAAGTTCTCAGCTGCGTGACGGATCATTTCATCCTGCATGCTGATCTTAACTGTAGCAACTGAATCAACCATGATATTGATATAGTCAAGTGTTGGAATTGTCTTTGATGTCTTAACGTCAACTGAAAGCATCTTCAGTGAAAGACGGTCAATTCTCTGGAGGAAAGGCCACTTTACAGATGATCTACCTGTAATGATCTTAGGCTCCTTTCGAAGACCTGAGATAATAACTACCTCATCAGTCGGCGCCTTTACGTATCCCATCGCACTAAGGATGATGATAACAAGAACTACAACAATAGCAACAATAATAGGTGTTGGTAACATACTACATCCCCTTTCAATAAAAAAAATGTTTACTAACTCCCACCGGCTCATCTCCGGTACAAAAACAATTATAGCGGAGGGGGTATTCCCATTCAATAATAAAAAAGTGCATTTCGTCGGCTTAATTTGTCATTTCATCAGTAATAAAAATCAATAATTTGTAATTACCAACAACAAGTACACATATAGTCGAAATAATGATAAAATAATAGTAACTATTCAACTATGGATTTATGTATTGTAATAGTATATAACCACGATTCAAAACATATACCAGATACGTCTTGTATCTTTAATCACCTCATCCAAAAGGAGGATCTTATGAGCGAAGAAGCTAATACTCCCAGCATAAAACGTGGATTTATCCTGATCAGAGATGATTTCCAAAGAGAAGGAGAATCTTATGCCGACCTGTCCGAATACGAACAGGAGGATATGTTCTTATATCCAAGACTTCGTGAATGTTTTTTGTATGAATACAACGGATCTCCCTGCAGAGTTTTTGAAGTTGATGTCATAGATGAAACAGAAAAAGATCCTGATAGCCGCAAGGACCGCTATTATACCAACAAAGTCCGCATCATGAGAATGGTACCTCAGGAAAAACTCATGCAGGAAATGAATATAGGCCACAATTGTACAGGCTACTGTAACTCAGGTGATGACAACATCGGAGACAGCAACTCCGGTTATGGAAATATGGGAAGCAAGAACTCCGGCTCTTTCAACATAGGCGACGTCAATTCCGGATCCTTTAACGCCGGTGACTGTAACGTTGGCGAAGGCAATGTCGGATATTACAATTCCGGTGAAAGAAATAACGGCAACCATAATGCAGGCTGCTGCAACAACGGAGATTTCAATGCCGGAGATTTCAACTGCGGCAATTATAACTCAGGAGCCTTCTGTACAGGCGAAACTCCATTCATGCTGTTCAATCAGCCATCTCCTATCTCCCGCGATGACTGGATGAATTCTGAAGCCCGGGACATCCTGATACTTATGCCCAAAAAATCCACAAAGTGGAACAACACAATGGGACTTACAGAAAAAGAATTCCAGGCACAGCCAATCTATGGTGGTGATGAGCAGCTTGACGGACCAACCGTTCCCCATTATGACAAATCTGACAGACAGGCATGGTGGGATAAACTTCCTGAAGAGAAAAAAGATATAGTAAAAGCCATCCCTGGATTCGATAAAGAGATATTCGAAGAATGTACAGGTATCCATATTGATTAAAAATCGATCACTGTTTTTGTAAGAGATTACAAGAGGCATACTTAAACGTTTTCGGCAATTGGTAAATTCTAACAAACTTTCAGAGGCCATATTGTCGAATGTGATAACCATGCGTTTTAGCACAATTAAAAATGACGAACGTTTTTTCGTCCCTCAAAAAGCCGCTCTGTTTAGCGTTTTTTTGCCAATATTTGTGATAGAATACTGATTGTATTCTTTTGAAGAGCAGCAAAGTGGGTGGTTAACAACGCTGCAATGACTAGATTCAATATAGAGAGGACGATGAATAATATGTGTAAGATCTCCCTGGAGGACCTGGAGGCCGGGGCCCGGGTGGAGCCCGGGGAGCGGAAGCGGGACCCCCTGGACTTCGCCCTTTGGAAGGCGGAGAAGCCTGGCGAGCCAGCCTGGGACAGCCCTTGGGGCCG
>CAMVNV010000151.1 GCA_947168935.1 uncultured Butyrivibrio sp.
AGCCTTAAGACTCTGAAGATACTCTACAAGATCATCTACTTTTGTGATATGGAGTGAATCCTCGTATCGGTGCACCTCGACATCCGCAAACTCTTTTCCCAGAATTGCGCCTCCATTCTGAAGAGTGAAGAGATGGTTAGGATCATAGTTTTCGCCAATTAAGCCAAACCACTCCGCAATGATATCGTTAAAATTGTGCTCGCCGTAAGTAGCGCTATAGAACACGCCTTCGTCCTTAAGAACTCTTCTAATCTCACTAACTGCTTTATTTATGTCAGGTACGTGATAGAGCATCATGTTAGCAATTACAATGTCAAAAGAGCTATCTTCATAAGGGATGTTCTGAACATTAATCTGCTTATACTCTACATTCTCTCGCTCTCCTACATTCTTCTTGGCAGTCTCAAGCATGCCTTCAGAAAAATCAGAAAGAACAATCTTATCGCACTTTGTTATGAGATCGTCGTGTCAAACCCACATGCTACCTGTTCCAGTGCCAATTTCAAGAACCTTCATACCCTCTGTTATCTCATAATTTGATACAAGCCAGGGACCAAAGCCCATCCTGTTGGTTGAATACATATTGTGGAAATTCAGCCTGATATCAAGGCTTTTAGATGACGCGTACTGTTCCTGTACTGCGTCTTTGTCGTTACTGCTACCCATTTTCATACTTAGTTCTCCTCGTGTCTAATGAAGTCCCCCAAAAATCCAAACCAGATTACAAACATGAGTTTAATGCCTGCCCCAAGGGCAAAGTCAACATCCAATTAATATGCAGATTTTCAACACCAATTCAACACGCATTTTTTGAGTGTTCCCCGTAGCCCTTTCCTCTGATTGTATTATCTACAATTACCCAGCCGAATCTAAGGATCCTGTTATCGCCATGGATGTAGCGGATAATGAAATGCCCCACTACTCTGTTCTCACCATCTATCGCAATCCAGGGATAAAAGTTGTCAGGCTCTTTGCAGTCGCCATTACTCTGTCTGTACTTACCATCAATAATGGCTGCAGTAATCGGAAACTCTCCAAAATGATCTCCGCCCCACTTAACAAATACATCCTCGTCTTTTATCCATTCACTTATCTTTTCAGCATCACAGCTCTTATATGGTCTAAGTCTCAGCATAATCCCAGCTCCTCAAAACCTCGTTCCGCATTTAGGACAAAAATCAAAGTCCTCTGTTGTCTCGTATCCACACTGTCTGCATCTCTTATAACCGGTCGTGAATCCTCTTCCGCCGCTTACCTGTGTCAGATGACTTGGCAGAATCTCAACTTCTTCGCCCCTTGCGATCATCTTACCAATCTCCGGATCAAGCTCATAAACAGTTCCGCAGCAGCTGGTCTGCACGTAGTAATGCCTGTTCCACTTGAAGGTCGGTATAAAGAAAAGAGACAGCACCGTATATGTCATGAACACGTTGAAGCGTCCATATTTCCCACAGATTGCGCAGGTTATCAGCTGATTGAAATCAAAATCCTTCCTGCCATCTGTTATTCCCATGATAAAAAACATCTACTTCCTCGCTCCGTTCTTAGTAATGTACCCTCACAACTCTTGCTCCAAATGGTAAAAGAGCTACTCTCGCAATCTTAAAGAACTGCTTACCGAAAGGTATTCCGATAATAGTAATGCAGAAAATGCAGCCAATCACCGCGTTTGCAATCGCAAGTTCAATCCCGGAAAGACAAATCCAAAGGATGTTAAGAAGCAAGGATACAGCCCCGCCTTCATCCACAATCTCTTTTCCAAAAGGATTCAGTGAAATTGAAGAAAGCTTAAAGCACTGGAGCCCTACAGGTATTCCTACAACTGTGCAGCACCAAAGAAGTCCTACAATCCACCATCCCAGGGCACTAAGCAGCCCTCCGCACAAAATCCAAATCAAATTACCAAGAAATCTCATAATCAATCCTCTCCCACAAGATGCACTGTCTGTGGTTCATGTCCCACAGCTGGCAAAAACTTCTCAAAAATATCAGCCGTCCTGATCTTCAAGCTTGATGTACATACACATGGATGACAACCAAAAAACTCTGATGTTTTAAGATCCTCATCCACAAGGAGCTGCACTTCATGGTTCTTATCATTCATAAGCCCCATCACGCTTACTGCTCCGGGCTCGATATCCAGATATTTCAGCATGTCCTCTGCTTCGGCAAAAGAAAGCCTGGCTGAGTTTATCTGATTCGAGAGCTCTTTTGTCTTAAATTTCTTATCCCCCGGCATGAGCAGCAGATAAAACCTGGTCTTCTGTCTGTTACAAAGAAAAAGATTCTTGCACATCAATGTGCCCAGTGCCTTATCCACCTCTTCACAGGCTTCCATAGTTGTAGCAGGATCATGATCAACTCGTTTATACTCTATCCCAATCTTATCCAAATAGTCATATACCTTGACTTCTCTGGGCAAACGGCCTTCACAGCTTACTGGTCTTCCATCAAACAATTCCATTTTCTTAACCATTCTCGTTCCCCTTACCTTGATCACTTAATAATATCAACCACTTCACCAATATACATGTCGTGTAGCGCGTCACCATCGTAGAACTGTTTTGCCACTTCAGGAACCATGTTCTCTTTCTCAAGGCACTGCTTAAAGAGCTTTTTACATACAAGGGTCACTTCGGCCTCTTCAAATGATACAGAGCCATTCACTTCCTTAGCTGTAAGCCCTGAATCATGAATCTTATCCATATCTCTGCCTGACTTAGAGCCAAGTACTACAAGTACCTTCTTGTACTCTTCCGGATAAAAACTTACTGTGAAGTACTCGTTATTATCCATATAGTCATGAGTATAACGGGAAGAACGCACATAAACAGTTGCTACAGGCTTTCCCCAGATAATGCCAAGGCCGCCCCAGCTTACTGTCATAGTGTTAAAGTTCTCTTTGTCGCCTGCTGTTAAAAGCGCCCATTTCTTATCAAACTGACTAAAAATATCTGTTGTAAACTCCATGCTTTTCTCTTTCCTTTCGCGCTTATTAGTTCGCCGCGACCCCCGTAGGAATCGCGGCTTAAACCACTTAATTACTTCTTGAACAATCCACCTGCAAGATCCTTGAGATCTCCGAGGTCAAGCTTACCGTCTGCTACTGCAGCCTGAACTTTCTTGATGTCGTCTTCACTAACATCAATGTTGGCTTTCTTCAGAAGCGCAACGCCTTCCTTGGGGTCAGCCTTGGCAATCTGAGCCATGAGCTCTTTGTTACCATTGATCTTCTTGATAATGTCTGCTACGTCCAAAATACTTCCCATTTGTTTCTACACCTCCGTTCATGTCAGAATTTACCTGACTTAGTTCGGTCGGATACGGGGTCCGTAACTCGCTGCTTCGCAACTTCGAACAGTCCCCAGCTCCAATCTTGCTTTTTGTTTATTGTTCGTTAAAGCGTCGCCGCTCAAACTTCTAAATGCTGCCTGTTTCCAAAGCCATCCTTCTTAGTTGCCATCTACGTAGTTGTATTCAATAGGAGCGCATCTCACAAAATTCTCTGATGCAACAGCCAATGCACATGTATTGTGTGCCTTTATAAACTCATCAATCTTATCCTTAAGAACATCTTCCTCCATGTGGACAGAATCCTTATCCTTTTCTAACCACACTGATGCTGCTTTTTCATAATCCATTTCCCACATTTTCTACTTCATTGCCACCAAAACGGCATCCTTTCTATCAAAATAATCATCCATATTGCTGCTTAGCCCGGCAGCTTTCCATGCCTGGTCAAAAGAAATATCCTCTATATTGCTAAGATAGACAAAAGTACTGTCCTTGACAGCTCCGCCCATTCTGCCGGTAATCTCAAGGCGATACTTATAAGCACACTCATCTGTCTTCCAGGTTCCGTCAGCCATCTCATAATAGCGCACCATGGTCAACAACTGATTATTTGCTATGAGCTCCTCTGCCCGGTTTCCATCCGTCACTTCATAAGTCCTTACAACATCTGAATCAGCTATCATAAACTGAGCACTAAACGGATAATTAGGATTACTGTCTCCACTTTCTTTTTGTGTCATTACAAGCTTTGTGACCTTGTATGTTCCAGGATCAAGCCTTCCATAAAGCCATTCCCAGTTAGTCTCAAGCTCCGACTGGCCTTCCCGAGGAATAATATAAGCTATGTCATGATATGAAGCTTGAGTCACTATCCGAGAAACAGCCTCCCACTTTCCATCTACAAGTCTTTCCAAAGTGAATGGTTCACCATAAAACATCTCACCAACATCTTTTTTCTCATACTGTCTGAAATGCACAGTAAGGCCTGTAGGTGATACATTTCTAACATCCATCATCAGGCCTAGAGATTCCACCTCAGAATCAGATATATACTGTCCAATTCCCCCCTCTGTCTTTGTGGTATCAAAGTTCATGGAATCCAGGATTGTCATGGTCTCATCCCACATACCGTCAGTCCATCCATCGCATCCTATGCTCTGGGCAACAATCTGTGGGCTATCACTTCCGAATGTAATGAAATCCCAGTGCTCATGCTCATCATAAGTTCCAACATGAGCAGTCTCACCCGCAAGAGTCATCTCTTCCTGCTTAAGACCTGTCCCACATACTCCAAAACTGTCTGAGCAAAAGAGCTCTATCTGTCCCTCCGAAGCCTCCAGAGGTTTCAAGATAAAGCCATAAAGCCCATATGACATTTGGTCATCATCTACCGGACAGACTATATATTCCCATCCATCAGGAACAAAAAGTGATATCTGTCCATAAGGTCCTCCGGAAACGACTCTATAATCTGAATCTGCCTCTGCGGCTGGTTCCTCTATCTGCTCATCGGAAGCAGACTCCGTCGGTTTAACTGGTACAGAGCTTTCCTGTGCCGGAGTATTTTCTTTTTCAACATTCTCGTCAACTGCATTCCCGCAGCCAGTAACCATGATCAGGATAGCTGCTGCAATTACTCCAAGGGTTCTTTTTATTCGCATTTCATCCCTCTTTTTACAACTTCTCCTTCATTTCATCGAATTGACCGAGTATATTTACATCTAGGATAGTGTTTTGCATACCCGATTTCATCTATAACAGATAACGCTCTCCAGCTGTTGATATGTTTTACCTTCTTCCAGCTTAAACGGATGCTGCTTAGCTTCACCTCCGAACCATTGATATGGAAGATCATTTTCTGTTTTGCCTTCACATATCTCTACAGCCCCACTTCTCAGACAACGCATCAAAGAAATATCATCAAAATCAGTTGCATGACCGTGTAAAATAAAATCTGCCTCTTTTTCCAGAAACATGACCTTATCAAGTTCTTTGACATAATCTCCCATACTGGGACACCCATCTAACTGCATCCACAGATGATGATTTATGGAATCCCCAGTAAACAGTATCCTGTCTTCCTTTAGAAGGAGGAGAATACCACCCGGAGTGTGCCCCGGAAGATCATACACTTCCAGCGTTTTCCCACCAAGATCTATTACATCCCCACCTTTTATAGGTTTGAACGCAGGCATAGTCAGTCCAGCCTTTTTACATTCTTTAATAAACTCAGGGGCATTTATAAAAGATTCAGCAAGCTCATTATCCTTAGGATTCATATAGACTTCGTCAAAATACACATTGCCAAAAATATGGTCAGGATGCCCATGCGTATTTACAACTACTATGGGTTTATCTGTTATATCACGCACGACTTTATGGAGATCATTATAGCCGTTCATGGTATCGATGACGCATACTTTTTCATTTCCTACAACTATATAACCGGTTGCTTCATGTGCCTCATCCATAAGATAAAGATAAGGCCGTAATTGCTTTATGAATAATTCTTTGCCCATCTCTTTCTCCTACCTTGTCAAAAATACAAACACACACATGCTTATCGACTGCTTCAGTTTCTTCCGCAGCATTTCTTAAACTTTTTACCGGAACCGCAAGGACATGGATCATTGGGATATACCTTCTTGGTCGTCTTCTCAACAGGGCCATTCATACCCATAGGCATGTTCATAACCGGCATTTCAATTGACTCTCCATCAACGTCAACACCAAATCCCATCTCCCTGATATGCGGAGCTGCCTCAGCAAGCATCTTAGCTGCGTGACTGCTTCCTGGAATTATAGTTGGCATCTGTCCCGGCTTAAGAACCGGCCTTGGCATATCTCTTGGTGCATATCCCCTGTTAATGAGCATATTGGTTCCATTTGTCAGCGACATGTACAGACTAACAATCTTATTCACCTGCTGATCATTTGCAAATTCGAACTGATCCCAGAACCATTGCATGGTATCGTGTGGATTATCATCCTGCCATGAGATCCTGTCCCAAAGCTCATACAAAAGATCAATCGCATCATCTCGCTCCATCTTCATATCTTTCACAAGAAATGCCAGCATATCCTTATACACCTTGTGAGATAAAAGAGCTCCTGTAAAGAACAACTCCTCAACTTCTGCAGGATTAGGAATATAAAAATCTTTATCCGCCTGTGCTCTACGTAACCTGTCCAAAGAATCCATATGACCGATAAAGAGCCTCTCAATAAGCACATTTTCTATCTTGACTGACTTAAGCAGATCATCTGGGATACGCTTATATATCACATCAAGTTCCTCTGCGGCCATATGCATTCCTTTTTTCTTGTTAACTACTTTCAGAAAAACATCTACCGGTGTGTATGCGTACATGGTTTCCGCCCATCTAAGGCACATCCATACCCAGGCAGCTCTTGCTCTGTACTTATTAAACTCCTCACCAGCAATTTCTTTTGTATAGATCTCCCACACATCTGTAAGTGTAGAGAAATAATGGTCTTCATCGAAGTATGCCAGTTCCATCTCGTTTAATGTGCAAGCCATATCAAACACTGGCTCATCCGGTTTTACCTCAATGACCTTTCCATATGCTTTTTCCAAAAGAAGCAAGGATGCTTCATCCAGAATCGCCAACCGGTTAAAAAGACTCTCCTTTGAAAGAAAGTTCTCTGCGATTTTTTCAATAAGATCTGCCTTTTTGAGCTGAGAAGTTTTCCCAATATAAAGATCTCTGGCAAAGATCTTAAGCGACACTTTGTCATACATATCCATCTTGTCTCTAAACTCAAGCAAATTCGACATATCCGCACCCTCCAACTACGCTAAATCCCCATGCATTCAACTTACTCTATTATATTCAAAAAAGCACTTCCATGCTATATGAGTCATGAAAGTGCATCTATGCTAAATCCCCTTTTATAAGCGGGTTGATGTTGGGAGGAAGGCCATCAACAATTTGGGATGACCTTTGTGTGTTATGAAAGTTTCTA
>CAMVNV010000152.1 GCA_947168935.1 uncultured Butyrivibrio sp.
GTTCTCATAATTTATGATTTTAGTTCCTCTGCGCTTATGATTTTCGCCGTCGTGAGCGTACTTCACATATTCATTTATACATTCTACTATTTTATCTGAACCTAACCTGCTTGAAAAAGCAAGAACATTTGCATCGTTATGTTCTCTTGTAAGTCTTGCTGATGATACTTCAGAGCAAAGTGCGCAGCGAACGCCCTTTACTTTATTAGCAACCATAGAAATTCCAATTCCGGTTGTGCAGATAACAATACCCTTTTCGCATTCTCCGGATGCTACAGCCTTAGCTGCTGCCAGACCAAAATCAGGATAATCGCAGGAATTCTTGTCATAAGTACCAAAATCCTTGTACTCGATTCCTCTCTCCTTGAGATGCTCCATTACTGCGACTTTAAGATCATATCCGCCATGATCACTGCCAAGTGCTATCATTGTGTGTACTTCCTTCCGCTTTTTTTATTTGATGTATATTTTATAAACAAACACTGGGAATTGGTGGCGCCACGCGACACCAATTCCTAGCGATAAAATTTTTAATTTTATCGCCTTATTCGCCCTTAACATGCTCAACATGCTGACCGGCAGCCTTTAAGAGCCTGTTCATTATAGCCTGACCTATACCATTTGTATCAAAGGATTCTGAAAACATGACATCCACATCTTCGTCATCAAACTCACGAAGTATGCGGAAAAGTTCGTGCGCAACGCTCCTCTCGTCTTCCCTTGACCCAACGCTTTTGACAACATCAGCCTTGTAGTCTTTAGCAGTTGCATCTGTTGCTATGATGCCTACCTTAAGACCCTGCTCATGCATCTTTAGCGCACGCTCATTAATATATTTTAACACATGTTCCTGGGAACCTTCCACTATTGTTAACTCGCCTTTTGGCGCATAGTGGCGGTATTTCATTCCAGGTGCTTTTGGTTTTTCTTTTGAGTTTGAATCAATAATTGTTTTATCGATAGTTACATCCGGAAGTACTTCTTTTAACATCTCATAGGTTATGTATCCCGGGCGAAGTATCATTGGAACATTTGCGGTAAGATCAACAATAGTTGACTCAAGGCCTATTCCAACCTGGCCTCCGTCTATTATCATATCAACCTTGCCGTCAAGGTCTTCTATGCAGTACTTAGCCACTGTAGGAGATGGTCTTCCTGATGTGTTGGCGCTTGGAGCTGCAATAAATCCGCCGCCTTCTTTGATCATCTGCGCTGCGATCTTATTACTTGGCATACGGATCGCAACTGTTTCAAGACCGCCTGTTGTCTCAAGCGGAATAAGATCAGACTTATTAAGGATCATAGTAAGTGGTCCGGGCCAGAAGGCGTTAGCAAGCTTTAATGCTGTTTCCGGAACATCTGATGCCACCTTATACAGATCCTCAACCTGCCAGATATGCACTATCAGCGGGTTATCTGAAGGTCTACCCTTTGCAGCATAGATCTTTTTTGACGAATCAGGATTTCTTCCGTCCCCGCCAAGTCCATATACGGTCTCTGTGGGAAAAGCAACAAGGCCACCTCTAAGAAGGATCTCTCCAGCTTTTTTCAAAGCTTCCTGTGCTTTTTCGTCTATATTGTTTTCATCAATTACTACTACCTGTGTTTCCACTTTTTAATTCCTCTACTGCTTCAAATCAATTATTTACATACGCCTCTAATATAGGCCAGATATCGCTTGTCTCATATCCAAGCTGCCATGCTGCAACACCTGCGCAGCCATTAACGTCCATTACATTAAGCTTAGTCTGGATTGATTCTGCATCTTCAAGCCAGATCTCAACCTTGGTTCCATCAGACTGTGTATAGGTGCCATAATACTGACAGGTATTCTGATCCCAGGTCATCTCAATGCCATTTGAGCTTATGTAGCTAGCTGCCCAGGACATGCCACCTGCCTTGCTCTGAACTGTTCCATCAGTACTAGTGAACCATATTCTTGTATAGAATGGTATACCGTTTACGAGCTTATCAGCTGGTACATCTTCAAGAGTATTCTTGATTCCGTCTTCAACATAAGTGATGGATGCAACAGAACCAGCTTCTGCGCTTCCTTCATAGTGCTCATCGTAAGCCATGATAATTACGTAGTCACAAACAACTCCAAGCTCTTTTCTATGGAAAAAGCTATTGCCCATAGGAACAGGGATATCAACAGAAAGTACTGTTCCATTAGCTCTGCAGGCAATTGAAAGCTCTCTGATAAATTCTATATAGTCTTCACCGCCATCAGCTGCGATATCTTCAAGACTTGAACCTGTAAACTCAAGATCGACATTGATTCCATCGATTCCATAGGCTCTTACTTCACTCATAAGGTTATCAATAAGTCTTGCTCTTGATGTGCTAGTTGCAAGTACTGTAGCAGTGTGCCCCTCTCCATCTCTAAAGAAGGAGTTATTGAAGTTATCAAGCGCTGCCCAAACCTGCATTCCGTTTGCATGAGCTGTATTCACATAATCCTGAGTGGCAAAAGACTCTATGCCGCCTTCATTATCACTAAGGGAAAACCATGTTGGTGAGATAACATTGATACCGGTTGTTCCTGAAATTGCTGATGAAAGGGTAGAGTTACCTGCTTTGCCGCCAATAGACTGCCATACAAGATTAACCTTGCCATTCATCTTAACTGTTGTATATTCAGGCTCTGCATAGTGGCTAGGCGCAAGGAGATCTACTGTCTGGATATTTTCCAGGAACTTGTTTTCAACATATCCGATATAGCCGTCAGGGCTTACAACCTTGGCCCAGTCTTCAAGCTTCTCAAGTATTACAACAGTGTCTGACTTATTAAGTCCTACAAGGATCTCACTCTTAACACCGCCGCGGAGTCTTAATTTAGTGTCCTTCTTGATAGTTGCTCTTACTTCCTGACCAAATTCTGTGAACATGGTGATGTGATTAGGGTCAGTATAAGCTGTGTATGAGAAATTAGTGTATTTCATTACGTAGTCCATTGCTACATAAAGAGTATCACCTTCGAATACAGAAGCTGCATATCCAAGATCCTCTGAGGATCCGTCAGTAGAGCTTACTGTGCTCTCACCGACATTTGCTGTTAAGATCGCACCAGGAGTTGTATAAACAAGGATCTGCTCCTCTTCGCCGTAGTAGAAACGGTCGTTTAAATACTCCTGTACATCTGAAAATGTCATATAATAAACGCCATCGATAAGTCTGGCATGAAGATCCGTTTTTTCATACTGAAGAATGATCGGAACATCCGCCTCATCTTCTATTCCAAAATAGCTGGTTGTATCTGCCTGTTCATTACTGTAGGAATATTTGTCGTATAATTTTTTACCAACATATCCTCCACCAAGTAAAAATATCAGGAAAATAATTACAAGTACCGGTATAACCTTATGTTTCATAAAACCTCTTCCCTCAAATTCTTATAGTTTTGACCGGGTTATATTTTACCACATAACGTGATACAGTGCCATCTCTGGGGCTATTCCTCCCCATTTTAACGTTTTGCTTTTTTATCTGATCATAACTAAATGTGATATAATTTATATATACATTCTTGAACATAAAGTTCAAGAATGCAGCAATAGAGTAGGTTGAGTTCGACTTCGTCGAAGGCTCTATTGCCAACCGATTCATAGAATTACGAAACACGCAGTAAATGCGCGTTTCTGTAATTTACATTCAAGAAGTCATGCATTAATGCATTCAAAAACACAGCCCTCCGATTTTGTCGTCAGGCTGTGCGTCTGTAAGCTTTGTGACATGATCTACAATTATATGCAATTGGCGGGATCCTCTTGTTATAAATGTTAATTTAGTCACAAGTATTTCTTTTGTCCAAAGGTTCTATCAGCACCAAAAGGTATCCGTGATATAAGTTCTGATATTTTGTTTTAAACTGCCTTTTTTCAAAAAAGATGCTTTTGTCCTCTTATGAGATGCCATTCCGTACCCTGATAATAAAAATTCCTTGAAATATCGTAGCGAAATGCTACTTATAGACTGCGAAATACTTGCGTTTTGTTTTGGTTATCTGCATAATTCGGCTCCCAAAAGCAAAAACTCATACAAATACCGCAGGTATGATAATTTCAGATTTTTGATACGTTGTTTAATTTAAATTGTTTTGTTATTTTTCAAAAATGGGTAATCCCTCAGACTAATATGTCTGTAAGGCGTTCTGTCTGATGCAGAACTAATTACGATATTTTAGAAAACATGCCCCCCTTCCGGATACATATCCTGGAAAGGCGTCTCACGAGGAAATATTATACAGCCATTATTCCATTTTTGCAATACCCTTATTTATAAATTCTTTTTATTTTTTTAGAAAAAAGACTCTTAATTATAAGGCTTTGGACCGATACATATATTGACATTACGCAAGGTTTACCTTAGTATTTGTGTAATCAATTTTTACAGCTAAGTTTTCAAGGATGAAATAACAAAAGCAGGAGGTAAGTTTATGAAAATTGAGAAGGTGAATGATCACCAGATCCGTTGCACACTTACCAGAGAGGATCTTACCAAGAGACAGCTCAAAGTTAGTGAGCTCGCATATGGTACTGATAAAGCGCGTGAACTTTTCCAGGAAATGATGCATCAGGCCAATACTCGTTTTGGCTTTAATGCAGAGGATGTTCCGCTCATGATAGAGGCTATTCCTGTTAACTCAGAGTGTATTATTCTGGTTATTACCAAGTCTGAGGATCCTGAAGAGCTGGATACACGTTTTTCAGAATTTGGCCCGTCTGTTCAGGATGATAATGCGTCCTATGAAAATGGTAATGTGGACTATTCCGAGAATACAGAAGAAAATGAAGATGAAGAGGTCATGGATCTGTTCCATCGTCTTCAGGACGGCGACTTCTCTGGATTCCTTGACGGAGTTACCAATCATGAATCCAAGAGACTTAAGGCAGGTCTTAATGCATCTATAAAAAGAGCAGCAAGAAACAATGAAAATTCCTTCTGCTGCTTTAAGCTGAACTCAATGCATGATGTATTAAAGCTTCCGGCACTTCTTCCTCCGGGCTTCCACAGCCGCAATACTTTATTCCGTAACGAGGACGAAGGTGGATATCTACTCTGCATATATGGCAACCAGAATGATAAGCGTTTTACAAACCTTTGCAATCTGTTTGGTGAGTATGCAAAGATGGTGGATACAGCAACTTGCAGTTCTATCTTCCTTGAAGAACATTATCCGATAGTTATTGCAGATAAAGCTCTTCAAAAACTGGCATCAGCTAACTAAAAATATTCTTAGAAATCCGCAGTTTCTGCGGATTTCTTTATGCAAGCATAGTTTCGCTTGACGGCCTTGTGCTACAAAAAAGATCCCCTGCGACTTTCGTCGCAGGGGATCTTAGTTTTAGCTTATATAGAGACTTATTATCTCTTAACTGTTTGTATCATACATTGATACGAGTCTCTCAAGGTATGCAAGGTGATCCTTAGCATTCTGAGCGTTCTCAGCGTACATTCTGTCAGCGTTAGCAGGATTGCTCTTCTTCAGTGACATGTAACGAACCTCACCATCAAGGAATTCCTGATAGTTTTCAGGTTTTGTGTTCTTGAAGTCGAGTGTGAACTTCTTGCCTTCTGCTGCTGGATTGTATCTGAAGAGGTTCCAGTAACCGCACTCAACGGCTCTCTTTTCCTCTGTCATACATCCTGTCATACCGCCGTTAACCTTGATACCATGGTTGATACAAGGAGCATAAGCGATGATAAGTGATGGTCCTGGATATGCCTCAGCTTCTCTGATCGCATCGATAGTCTGCTTCATGTTAGCACCCATAGCGATCTGAGCAACATATACATAACCATAGCTCATTGCGATAGAAGCAAGGTCTTTCTGCTTGATAGCCTTACCACCTGCAGCGAACTGTGCAACAGCACCAACAGGAGTAGCCTTAGAAGCCTGTCCACCTGTATTTGAGTAAACCTCAGTGTTAACAACGAGAACGTTTACATCCTTACCGGAAGCAAGTACGTGATCGAGACCACCGAATCCGATATCGAATGCCCATCCGTCACCACCGAAGATCCACTGTGACTTCTTAGCAGCAAAGTCTGCATTCTTCTTAATGAACTTAGCAGCATCAGAATTATCAGAAGCAAGTGCTGCGATCATCTCTTCTGTAGCAGCTGTGTTAGTAGCACCATCATTAAATGTATCAAGGTACTTCTTAACTGCTGCGTTGTCTGCAAGCTTCTCAGCCTGTTCCTTAACTTCATCACGCAGAGCGTTCTGTGCAAGGAGCATACCGAAACCGAACTCAGCATTATCTTCGAAGAGTGAGTTATCCCATGCAGGACCATGGCCCTTCTCGTTTACTGTATAAGGAGTTGAAGGTGAGGAGTTACCCCAAATAGATGTACATCCTGTAGCGTTAGCTACGTACATTCTATCACCGAACAACTGTGTAACAAGCTTAATGTAAGGTGTCTCACCGCAGCCTGCGCAAGCGCCTGAGAACTCAAGGAGAGGTTTCAGGAACTGAGATCCCTTGATAGTAGCTGAGTTGAACTTCTCAACAACTTCTGGCTTAGTAGGAAGAGTAACAGCATAGTCGAAGCCTTCCTGCTGCCACTGGTTCTTAGCAAGCGCACCCATAACAAGAGTAACCTTCTCCTGCATATTGCCAGGACATACATTTGCACAAGATCCGCAGCCTGTACAGTCAAGAGCAGATACTGTGATACCGAACTTGTATCCATCCATGCCCTTAAGATCAACAAGCTTCATGTCCTTAGGAGCCTTAGCAGCTTCATCAGCTGTCATAGCTACAGGACGGATTGCTGCATGAGGACATACAAGTGAACAGAATGTACACTGGATACACTTCTCAGGGTTCCATTCAGGAACGTTAACAGCGATACCACGCTTCTCGTATGCAGATGATCCGGAAGGAGTTGAACCATCAGTATAAGGAGCAACGTCGGAAACCTTCAGGTTGTTACCTTCCTGAGCGTTAACCTTAGCCTGAATGTTATTAACGAAGTCGATAACATCCTTGCGGTCACCCTTAGCTACTGTGAAGTCAAGACCTTCATCCTTGCCGTCTTTCCATGACTCAGGAATCTCAACCTTGATAAGGTTCTTAGGATCTGCACCGGCATCAATAGCCTTCCAGTTCTTCTCAACGACATCCTGACCTTTACGTCCGTATGTCTTCTGAGCAGCGTCCTTCATGAATTTAAGAGCGTCTTCCTTAGGAATGATCTCTGTAATTGTGAAGAATGCAGACTGAAGGATTGTATTAATTCTTGTAGGTCCCATTCCAACTTCAACACCGATC
>CAMVNV010000153.1 GCA_947168935.1 uncultured Butyrivibrio sp.
AGCAGTTGAGGCTGCAGGCTATGGAGCCAGCACTAAGGGAAGAAGTGATACAAAGGGAGCATCTATAGGTGAAGGAGACTCACTTGAAGACAAAGAAACTCCCAAGATGAAAAAAAGGCTTATAGCTTCTATAGTAATTCTGATCCCGCTAATGTACGTGTCCATGGGACATATGCTGTGGGACTGGCCACTGCCACCATTCCTTGATGGAAATCATGTGGCTATGGGCTTATATCAGCTTCTTTTATCAGGACTTGTAATGGTGATAAATCAGAAGTTTTTTATAAGCGGATTTAAAGGCCTAATCCACAGATCTCCAAATATGGATACCTTGGTGGCACTTGGTGCTACTGCGTCCTTTGTATACAGCGTGTGGGCGCTGTTTGCAATGACAGGGACTGTGATGGCTGGTGATACGGAGCAGACTTTGTATTATATGAATCAGTTTTACTTCGAAGCAGCCGCAATGATCCTTACATTGATAACAGTAGGTAAGATGCTGGAAGCAAGATCCAAGGGGAAGACGACCAATGCTCTTAAGGGACTTATGGATCTGTCTCCAAAGACAGCTGTAGTCATTAGAGATGGCGCTGAGACCAAGGTTCCTATCGAAGAAGTTAAGGTCGGAGACAGGTTTGTTGTAAGGCCTGGTGATAGTATACCCGTGGACGGTGTCGTTGTAGAAGGTGAGAGCGCTGTTAATGAGTCGGCCCTTACAGGAGAAAGCGTTCCGGTAGAGAAAACTGTCGGAGATGCGGTATCTGCTGCAACCATCAACACTTCAGGCTTTATGGTCTGCGAGGCAACTAGAGTTGGCGAAGATACAACTCTTTCAGCTATCATAAAAATGGTGAGCGATGCAGCTGCAACCAAAGCTCCAATAGCCAAGATTGCAGATAAGGTATCGGGAATCTTTGTTCCAGCAGTTATAAGCATAGCCGTCATCACATTTTTGGCATGGCTCCTGGCAGGGCAGACTGTAGGTTATGCGATCGCAAGAGCCGTATCAGTACTCGTAATAAGCTGTCCATGTGCCCTTGGACTTGCAACCCCAGTTGCGATAATGGTTGGAAACGGCGTTGCTGCAAAAACAGGAGTACTCTTTAAGACAGCAGCTTCCCTGGAGCAGGCCGGAAGGACACAGATCATCGCCCTTGATAAAACGGGAACCATTACTACAGGCCAGATGAAAGTTACTGACATCGTTCCTGTAGATGATACCTTTGATAAGGAGCTTCTCACAGTAGCCTACGCCCTTGAGTCCAAGAGTGAACACCCTATCTCCAAGGCAGTAACTCAGTATGCTTTTGAAAAAGAGGTTGAGCTTAAGGATACAACTGATTTCGAAGCTCTTTCTGGAAAGGGACTTAAGGCAAAACTTAACGGCGAAGAAATTTTTGGTGGAAATCATGGCTACATCAATAGTATTGTAGATAGTATAGGTAGTGGAATAGCAGATGCTTCCCATAAGCTTGCAAGTGAAGGTAAGACCCCAATCTTTTTTGCCAAAGGAAAAAAACTACTGGGAATCATTGGAGTATCTGATGTGATCAAAGATGATTCTCCAAAGGCCATAGAAGAGCTTAAAAACATGGGAATCCATACAGTGATGCTGACAGGTGACAATGAGATCACAGCCGCAGCTATTGCCAGACAGGCAGGGGTTGATGAAGTAGTTGCATCAGTTAAGCCTGATGGTAAGGAAGCTGTTATAAGGAAGCTCATGGAGCATGGTAAGGTCACCATGGTCGGCGATGGAATAAATGACGCTCCAGCCCTTACCAGTGCGGATCTTGGAATAGCCATCGGCGCGGGTACAGATGTTGCAATTGATGCCGCAGATGTGGTACTTATGAAGAGCAGCATAAGTGACGTCGCAGCAGCTATAAGGATTTCAAGAAGCACCTTAAGAAATATTCATGAGAATCTGTTCTGGGCTTTCTTCTACAATGTACTTGGAATCCCGCTTGCAGCTGGCTGCTACGTGGCGGCTTTTGGATGGGAGCTCAATCCTATATTTGGCGCAGCTGCTATGGGATTATCAAGCTTTTGCGTAGTATCTAATGCACTTAGGCTTAACTGGATAAAGCCGTATGATAGTGCTGGAGATAAAAAGATTAAGAATTCCATTACAGGAAATCTTATACAAAAAGTAAATAGCGAAACATCAGATATTATAAATAGTATTTCAAAAGACTATAGTTACAAGATCTCAAAAGATAATGAGATTTCAAATGAAACAAAAGAAATAATCAATCACGAAAAAGGAAAGGAAGAAAAGATTATGAAGATTACAGTTAAGGGAATGATGTGTGAACACTGCGAGGCACATGTAAAGAAGGCTCTTGAGGCTATTGATGGAATAGAACTTGCAACAGCATCACACAATGATAACCTCGTAGAGATCAAGACATCAAAGGATGTTGAAGAATCAGCTATCAAGGCAGCTGTAGAAGAAGCTGGATACGAATATGCAGGAGTAATAGAATAAATAATAAAAAAGAAGTCGAATTTTTTCCGCGATGAAAATGCTAAATATAAAAAGATTAAAAGAAAATAAAACCCGCAAAGCGATACTTTTAAATGCGCTTATTGCGGCGGTAAGTTTATTTGTGAATGGTTTTGGAGTATATCTCACCATTCAGGCCAATATTGGAGCAGGCCCATGGGATGTTCTGAACCTGGGACTTGCTAAGACACTTGGGATTTTATACGGTACTGCATCTGTAGCAATCTCTTATAGTATTCTTGCTATTGATATTTCAATGAAGGAGCCTATTGGGATAGCTATGTTTATCGATGCTTTTGTGGTTGGTAAGTCAGTTGACTTTTTCAATCGCATTAACCTTGTACCCAAGTGTAACTCCATGATAACAGGCATTTTTGTAATGCTGATAGGACTTGTGATCATGTCCTATACACAGTTTACATATATGAGTGCTGCCCTTGGCTGCGGACCTAGAGATACATTACTTGTAGCCTTGGCAAAAAGGGCAAAGCGTATTCCAATTGGAATTGTAAGTGTTACTCTCCTTAGCCTTGCCACCTTTATTGGATGGCTTTTAGGAGGACCGGTTGGGATAGGAACACTTATATGTGCTTTTGCTACAGGACCGATCATGCAGATGGCATTTACATCTGTAAAATTTGATGCAACAAGTGTGCATCATCAGCATTTGCTGGAATCATGGAAAATATTCATTTAGTATTTGGAGGAGACCATGACTAGGGTAGGGGACAAGATTACAATTAACAAGACAGTTATTAGAAACAGACTTACTATGGCACCGACTGTAAAATTCGATTTTGCAGGTCCGGATGGCAAAGCTACTGATAAACACATAGACCACTACAGGGAAAGAGCTGAGCATGGATGCGGACTTATCTGCGTTGAGGCAACAGCTGTCACACCTGGTGGAAGATTTGGTCAGATGCATATGGGACTTTGGGATGATGACCAGATCGAAGGTCATAAAATAATCGCTTCGGCGTGTCATGAAGCCGGAGCAGCAGTTATTATCCAGCTTAATCATGCTGGCCTTAATTCTGATCCAAGCCTTGGAGAGCAGGTTGCACCTTCTGCTGTACCAACACGCAACGAAGAAGTTCTCTCAAAAGAGATGACAATAGATGAGATCCATAAGATGCAGGAGAGCTTCACCAGTGCTGCCATTCGTGCTAAGAAGGCAGGTTATGATGGAGTTCAGCTCCACGGATGCCACGGATATCTTATTAATCAGTTCATGTCCAAAAAGACTAACCTTCGTACAGATGAATATGGCGGAAGCATAGAAAACCGCGCCAGATTTGGTGCAGAGATAATTCGCATGATAAGAAAAGAATGCGGAGATGATTTCCTTATATCAGTCAGAACTGCAGGCGTAGAGCCTGACGTAGCTACTGCAATAAAGCTTTCAGAACAGTTCGTCAAGGCTGGCTGTGATTATCTTCAGGTTTCAACGGGCATCGAGTGGGATGATCCATCTTTTACCGAGGAAGAAAAGCCCTACAACCATATCTGTGAGCTTGGTGTCAGATTCCATGATCACTTTAAGGGACGCGTTCCGGTATCCTGCGTAAATGGTATCTACGAGCCGGAGCAGGCTAGGTACCTTATAGAAAACGACCTTGTTGACACAGTTGATCTGGGAAAAGCAATACTTGCAGACCCTGCATTTTGCGAAGCAGTGCTTGAAGATGCGCCATACGTAAAGTGCTATTGCTGCCCAAGATGCCAGTATGGTCCCGGAATGCCACATAAGTGTCCTGCTGAAATAAAGAGAACATCGAAATAATAAAAAAGATCTTTCAAAAATCATGACGGTTAATAAAAATCGATAAGGTGAGAATATGGCTATTATGGTTAGACGCGCAACTAAGCAGGACATCCCTGCAATTATGGAATTACTTAAACAGGTTAATAAGGTCCACTATGATGGAAGACCGGACCTTTTTAAGCTTGCGACTAAATATACAGAAGATGAGCTTGAGGCTATCCTTAATGATGACAATACCCCGATATTTGTAGCTGATAAAGAGGGAAATGTACTTGGGCATGGCTTCTGTGTCTTCCAGCGTCCAGCTAATACAAGGCTTTTGACTGACATACTGACTTTGTACATTGATGACATCTGTGTAGATGAAAAGGCAAGGGGAGAGAACGTTGGCAGAGCTATCTATGATCATATAATAGATTTTGCTCGAAAGAGTGGCTGCTACAATGTCACACTAAATGTGTGGAACTGTAATCCCGGCGCCATGAAGTTCTATGAAAAACTTGGTCTTGAACCATACAAGATAGGTATGGAGAAGATTCTATAAATATCACCTGAAATTAATAGCTGGAAAATTGACTTGTGAGGTCTATTTATGTGCGGAAGATTTTATTTTGGTGAAAAAACTGCATATGAAGTAGAAAAAGATATGGGCCTTAAAGAAGGCTTAGTGTCTATGGGGGCTGGAGACGTAACGCCTGCTATGAATCCTATAGTTTTTTCTGCCCAAAAAGATAGTTCTAAACAAGATGATAAAGATATCAATGAAGTTAACAACAATGAAGTTAACAACAATGAAGTTAATAACATTGAAGTTAAGAACATGTTCTGGGGCCTTGAGGGTAAAGACAAAAAGCTAATTATAAATGCAAGAGCAGAATCAGTACTTCAAAAACCAATGTTTTCCGGAAGTATAGAGCAAAGGCGAATAATTATTCCGGCTGCCGGTTTCTATGAATGGGACAAGGATAAAAACAAAGTTACATTTTATAGAAAAGATAAGAGCCCGATTTATTTTGCAGGCTTCTATCAGCTGTCTCAAAATAGAGACTCTTTTGTTATACTGACAACAGCTGCCAATGAGTCCATGATAAAGGTCCATGATAGAATGCCCCTTATGATCGAGAAAGGGAGCGTTCATGACTGGCTTTGTGACACAGATGCAGCCAAAGAGATGCTATCTGAGAAGATGCCGCTTCTTGAAAGCCACCAGGATTATGAACAACTAAGTTTATTTTAAGGATATTAATGTTAAAATTGGTATTTGAGGTGGGTTTTATTGCGTTGCGGCATTTATTACAGTTTTAATTGAGATTTAGTGAGGATAATATGGTTAAACAGATAGTTAGAGATCAGTTCTTTTTACAGCAAAAGTCAGAACCGGCAACGGAGGCTGACAAGCAGGTTGTAGAAGATCTCATGGATACATTAAGAGCCAATCAGGATAGATGCGTAGGTATGGCTGCCAACATGATCGGTGTTAAGAAGAGGATCATAGTAGTGGCTATGGGACCATTTCTTTTCCCTATGATCAATCCTGTTATCACTAAAAAGACCGGAGCGTATCAGACACAGGAAAGCTGCTTGTCACTGGACGGCGCAAGACCTTGTACCAGATATAAGGAGATAGAGGTTGATTATCTGGATCAGGACTTTAAGCCCAAACATGCTAAATACGAAGGGTTTACGGCACAGATAATCCAACATGAGATAGATCATTTTGAGGGTATTTTGATCTGATCTATAGATTGGATTAATTATAGAGAAGCTAATTATTCTTGAATGGGAAAACGGAGGGGAAGAAAAATGAACCGAGACGCAGTGGTTGAAAAGGTAAGGAAGCTTGCTGAAAAGGCAGATGTTTCAAATGTAGATTTTCTTGCAGTTCAGGTAATCCTTACAGATCAGGATCCAGGAATTTTCTACGTTGAGGTCAAGGATCATAAGGTTAACGTGGAGCCATATGACTACCATGACAGAAACTGCTCTATTTCTATGACGTCAGATGACTTTAACAAGCTCATCAATGGCAAGCTTGACCCTGTGGCAGCTTTTACTGTAGGTAAGCTTAAGGTTGATGGAGATATAGGTAAGGCGCTTGAGTTTTCAAAGCTTCTTAAATAATTACTATAATAAGAAATCGTGAAGACTATATGAGCCCTATGGAAAGGTTAATAGGTTTATGGTTTTTATCATTACACTTGCACAGATGATGATCTTTATTACGATCGCATGGATAATTGTCAGAGCATCTGTCGCAGTAATAACCAGGCATTTTTCATTTAAACATGAGCTTAAGATGCTTCTTGTTTATATATGCCTTGTGGTGATCGCAAGATTTGTTTACTTTGATCTGCACATTGACAAGGGAACGATGCCTAAGCTTGTAGTAGTCTTCACATGGACGGTTATATCCAAGGTTTATATGTCACCATTTTATTTCATTGTGGATAGGTATGATGGATGGCTGGTGAATGTTATCGGTAACATTGCAATGTTTATACCAGTCGGTATAGTTTGGCCGATTTGTTTTGAGAAGCTTGACGATATCAAAAAGACAGTCCTTGCAGGCTTTGGACTGACCCTGTTTATAGAGTTGAGCCAGATGTTCTGCGATGGACGCCATACGGACGTTGATGATCTTATATTAAATACAACCGGAGTTATTATCGGCGCGGTTATAATATTTGCGATCAGAAAAAAGCGCAGCAAAGATACGGCTAAGATCAGCTGATATTAAAGTGCACGATAGTATAAGAACAAGCATATATATTCAAATTGTAATTGAAACCTCTTTTATTATACTAAGCAGAATAAAAGTATAATAAGAGAGGCATTTTTATACTCATATGCGGGTGGAATTAATTTGATATGTTTGGTTGTATTTTG
>CAMVNV010000154.1 GCA_947168935.1 uncultured Butyrivibrio sp.
GCTTATTGGTGTGGGATATCTTCTGGTTACGCTTATTGTATGTAAAGCTTTCTTCACCGTCATAGTACTTTGTGCCTGTATGTCGCATCTTTGCATCATGCTTATAGACTACTTTATTACCGTTCTGCTCTGTAGCTGTTGTTGTACGCTTCTTGTCGTCATATGCGTATGTCATGACTCCGCCATCAGGGAATGACTGCTTTATGGTTCTTCCCTGGCTGTCATAAGTGTTGGTTATAGCTACTATTCCACGCTGATTGGTTACTTCGGAAATCTTTCCGTCTTTTGAGTAATCATATAAGTCTGTGGTTCCATCTGCGTACGTAACACTGCTAAGAACCTGAACTGAAACTATTGAAGCATCAGTAGCATTGTTGTTAGCAATAGGAGTTTTTAAGCTTGATCTTTTAACTTCTTGGTTTTTATAGGTATACTTAACAACCCTTCCAGCATGATCCTTAAGGGCTGTTATATTTCCGTATTCATTGTACGTAAAGAAAAGCGCTGCACTTCCTGGTGTCTTAACGGATGCAAGGCGTTTGATCTGAGATTTATAGGCGGTTGAACTTTCAACATCTATATCTTTATTATCTGTTCTGATGTATGCATCCACTTTCACATTAGTATATAAAAGCTTAGCTGTTGCTCCGTTATCATCTCCCAGTTCTACAAGATATCCATTCTCATCGAACCTCTTATACTGGCCATTGTCTTGACGGAGGATAAAGTTTTTTCTTTTAATTATCTCTTCTGCTGTTGATGCAGAGTCTTCTTCTATTTCTAAAAGAAGTCCGGGTTCGCCGTGGATCTCTTCATAGTATTTCTTGCCTTTAATGATACGTTCTTTATATAAGCCAATGCTTCCGTCTGCATATGAGATGTGGATCCCTTCATCATCTTTAGTCATATGCTCTGAATAGGTCGTGCTCCAACCGTTACCAAGTATGAAGTCTTCTTTGGATGATGGAAGAGCATTATAGAATCTCTTGAATGTAAGAGGATATAGTCCTCCCACCTTAAGATCTTCATGTTCATTTATATAGTTTCCTGTACACATGTTTACAGGATCGTATTTATATACTTCGCATCTGTCCTTAAGGCCGTTAAGATAATCGGACATATTCTTCATGTATGCGTCGTATTCTTTTTTGGTCGCTTCGTCGAGAGAATCTGCCGGATCGTGATACCATGGAAGAAGTGACGTATCTTTAAAATTTAGTACTGTATCCTTTAACTGCTTCGATGTAAGTTCTAGGAATCCTTTAAGATTTGATTCGATATCTGCAAGAAACGCGTCTATTTCCGATCCTGTTATCTCATTAGCATGAGTATCGTTGAATGCACTAAATGCATCCCTTGTTTTGGGAACTATTCCGTCTGTTCCATCGCTTGTTGATATAGAATCAAAACCAGTTCTGGTATCCTCTGGCTGAGGCTGAGTAAAATCAATTCCTGCAATAGAGCAATCTGAGACAAGACCTTGATAAACCTGCTCTATATCAGCACTTATAGTTGCGAAATTACTATTATAAGACTTAAAATCGTCTACTATTTCTTCCAGGCGCGTGTACCTCATCCTGGCATTATCATTCTCTGTAACTTCATCCTTAAAGTTTTGTAGAAGATCATCCTGTTTCTCCATGAATTCTTGGATTACCCATGTGAGGTCCTCGATCATCTTGATCTGATAATTCTCTATAAATGCCTTGGCTGCCTCTGCCTCAGGTCCTGTATGCGTGTCATCATCTACGAATGCCTTAAACTTAAGCATTAGCGTATCTGACATTAATAGAAATTTGTTATACTTACTCTGACAAGCTGTAATATACTCAGACAGCTTCTGCTGATCCCATGTTATTTCCCCGTTATTACCTGCAGCCATTGATGTCTCCTTATTCTTTTTAAAATACTAGTTTTGTTTTAATATACAGTTTACTTAGTTAATTTTTTTTTTTTTTAACTAAACGCTTGCATTATTATACTCATAATTGTAATTCTGCTAATTATAATCTGACGAAATGTATGTTTTTTACGATGAATGACATTTTATCAATAAGCAATTTGTTGCAGATCTAAAAACATTTTTCAGCTCAAACTTCGCACTTCAAAAACTCCGTCACATATGATTTAACAGGTGTTTGGATATTATAAATGATTTTCGAATCTTATGAATGTGTTATTAAAATCCAGAGTACTTAAAATGGACTTTTATATTCTGTCTGGGGTCCGCCTGTCTGAGCGAAGCGAGTTTCGGACCCCAGAATATAAAAGTCCATTTTAAGTACCTGGATTTATAACTCATTCATGATTCGAAAATCATTTATAATATCCAGGCACCAGCAAAACATTAAAACGTATTTCGAAATACGCAGTTTGAATTATTTAAATAAACAGACCCTCTGCCTGTGACAGCAAAGGGTCCTGAAAACGCTTATCACTTTCTATTATTAAGGTTTTAGAAAGCCAATATCAATTAGATAAGTCCAAGGAGCTGTGGAACGATAAGGCTGATAGCAGGAACAAATGTAATGAGTATAAGTGCTATGATCATCATCACATAGAATGGAAGCTGCGCCTTAACAACCTTCTCCATAGGCTCTTCTGCAATAGCTGAACCGATAAAGAGAACTGCTCCAACAGGAGGAGTCAGAAGTCCTATACCGCAGTTAAGTACCAGCATGATACCGTACTGAATAGGATGGATACCTATTGCAGTTGCGATAGGAAGAAGGATAGGTGTAGAAATCAGGATAATAGGAGCCATATCCATGATCATACCAAGTACTAAAAGTATAAGGTTAAGAAGAAGTGCGATAACATAAGGGTTGGTTGATACTCCTGTTATAGCCTTTGAAGCAATCTCCGGAACATGAAGAGTTGTAAGACAGAAGCCAAACAAGCTTGATGTTGCTATAAGTATCAAAACTATAGATAAAGTATCTATACATGAATCAATGGCTTTCCATACACCCTTCCATGTAAGCCCCTTATACACATATACACTTACCAAAAGTGAGTAAATAACTGCAATAGCAGCTGATTCTGTAGCTGTGAACACACCGGCTACAACTCCGATTACTACAATAAGTATAGCTGAGAGTGCCCAGATTGAAGTTGCGAATTCCTTAACGAGTCTCTTAATACTGAACTTATCTCCTTTTGGATAATGTCTCTTTTTAGAGATGATATATGAACCGATCATAAGACATACAGCAAGAAGAGCTCCCGGGATGTAACCTGCAAGGAACAGGGCGCCAACTGAGAGACCACCGGCTGTTGTAGCATAGATTACCATGTTATGAGAAGGCGGGACCAACATACCTTCTACTGAAGATGAGATAGTTACTGCTGTAGAGAAGTCCTTGTCATAGCCTCTGTCAACCATCATAGGAATCTCAAGTGAACCAAGAGAAGCTGTATCAGCCGCTGCAGATCCTGAAATTCCGCCAAAGAAATATGAAGCTACAATGTTAACCATTGCAAGTCCGCCTGTCATCCAGCCAACACAGGCATCTGCCAGATTCAGTAGTTTCTCCGAGATACCACCTTGTCCCATAAGTACACCCATGGTGATAAAGAACGGAACAGCCATAAGCGAGAAGGAACTGATACCTTTGATCATATACAAAGAAAGGGACGACAGGGATTTTCCCTGATATACAAGGCACAAAACTGATGAAATGGCAACTGAATACGCAATTGGAAATCTCAGAAATACCATTACCAAAAAGCTGATAAGCAGGATAGCGATAGCAGTAGTATTTATAGTCATAACGTATCCTCCTTTTCCTTAACAAAAAATCTTTCTATATCAATTACAATTCTTTCAATTTCAAAGAATATCATTGCAACTCCTGCAAATGGAATTGGGAAATAATACCAGAACTTTGAAAGCCAAGGCATACTGATATATGAACCCTTAGCTCCGATTGAAGTTGCATACTGCCATCCAACAGTGAGCATGATAACAGCAAGGATAAGAACTGCAATGTCAGCCAAAAGGTCAAGAACAAGAATAAGCATCTTAGGAAGATATCTGTCAAAAGATGTCATCCTGATGTGCGCATTTCTCTTAATGGCAAGTGATGCTGATAAAACAGCCATATAAGCCATAAGAGTAAGAATAAGTTCCTCGCCCCATGTTGGAGCAGGAATTGCAGTAATATAACGAGCCAGAACGATCCAGCTTGTGATCAAAATGTCCGCAACCAGAAGTATTTTACAGATATTAAGGAATACTCCGTAAACAAACTGATATACGGGTTCTACTTTTCTAAGTACTAAGAAAATTCCAGGCATATATAAAAACCCCCAATCATAAAACCATATACCGATACACTGAATTACTAAAAAAAAAAGCAAATACGTGTTTATATACTATCTCACAAGAATCAACTCAAAAGATATATAAGACAGTACACAGGCCTCGGAACTCATAAGTCATAAATATAACTTTTCAAGATTCCGAGGCCGTGAACCATATTTCTAAAAAAGACTTTTAATAATCTGTATCTTTTCTTTGATCAAAAGATCATAACTTCAATTATTTAGCCATATCAAGAATCTGCTGATAAAGATCTGCAAGATCACCTGTAGCATACTGTTCTACGATTGGTTTGCAAGCTTCCTGCCACTCAGTCTTATCTGTAACTTCGATGATGTTGCGGCCATCAGCCTTGAGCTGCTCAAGAACTTCATTCTCTTTCTGCTCAGAAACTTCTCTGCAGTAGTTAGAAGCAATCTTACCTGCTTCAACGATTACTGCCTGCTGATTCTCTGTAAGATTATTCCATGACTCTTCTGAGATGATTGTCATCATAGCACCAAGTGTGTGTCCATCGAGTGTAAGGTTAGGACCAACTTCGTCAAAAGAGTTGGACTGATAGTTAACAGTAGGCTGCTCAGCGCCATCAATTGTACCGTTCTGAAGTGAAGGATAGATCTCAGCCATAGATACAGGTGAAGGTGTAGCACCAAGATTCTCAACCATTGCAGTCATAACAGGGTCGTTAGATACACGGATCTTCATATCCTTCATATCAGCAGGAGATGTAATAGGCTTGTCTTCTGCTGTGAAGAAATGACGGAAACCTTCCTCACCATAGTAAAGACCCTTAACACCAAGTCCGATCTCAGAAGACTGGTTCAGGAATTCCTGAGCAAGGTCTGAATTAGCGAATGTCCAGAAGTGATCCCTGTCCTGGAATGTATAAGGAAGTGAAAGAAGTGTAGCCTTATCACATCCATATGAGTTAAGTGCAAATGCTGAGATACGGCAGATATCAACGGATCCTGTACCGCCAAGCATACCATCAAGGATGTCTGCTTCAACGCCAAGAACACCGCTGCCCTGAAGATCGATAGTAATAGAACCGCCAGACATGGCTTCTACTGCTTCTTTGAATTTCATATCCATGGCACCACAGATTGTTCCCTCAAGTGGATTAACCTCTGCCATAGTAAGTGTTACAGCAGGATCAGCTGCTGCAGCTTCGTTAACTTCATACTCTGACTCTGTGTCAGTAGTTGTAGCATTTTCAGTATTTTCTGTTGTGCCCTCGCCATCTGCCCCAGTATTGTCCTGAGCAGTCTGCTGTGAGCTGTCTGTTGTAGCCGGAGCATTAAGTCCGCAACCGGACATCATAGCTGCTACGATAGATGCACTCATGAAAGCACTAAACAGTTTTTTTCTCATAGTCTTCCCTCCCGAATATGACGGTCACAGAATAATTTCTGCAACTCATTTATTGTTTACAAGCACATTATATATTTGGGAAAAAAGGCTAAAAATAGCAATATTTTTACATCAGGTAGTAAAATTTTAACCAGAAATTTTAAATATGTATAGTTTCAATAATATACAAATGCTATTTCTGTATACTTTGCACAGAGAAACAATTTTTGAACAAACAGTTTACTGTATATTTTTAAAATAGCAACTATTGATTCTGCCTGTACTCACTTGGCAAAACTTTCATAACTCTTTTAAACACCTTGGTAAAATAGTTGGAATCCTCATACCCAACAGTCCTGCCAATATCCTTTACGCTCAGCTTGGTAGTCTTCAAAAGCTCAACCGCCTTCTTGATCCTATAGTCAGTAAGAAAACTTATAAAACTCTCGCCAAAATGCTGCTTGAAAAGTCTGCAAAAATACACTTCCGAATAAGAGAACTTCTCTGCCATTACCTGCACGGACAGCTCCTCTCCAAAGTGTCCCTCGATATATTTAAGGATGGCATCAGCTGTACTTGCCTGAGTCCTTGCACTTGCTTCGCGTAGTTCCAAAAGGCGCCTTGAATCATGAGACTGACTTACTCTTATAGCTTCTTCTACTGATAAGACAAGCTCTTTTTCATCACAGGGTTTTAAGAGATATTCAAGCGCATGAACGGATATTGCCTGCCTTGCATAGTCAAACTCATTGAAGGCAGTAAGGAAGATAATATTACAGTCACTTCCCATCTTCCTTATCTCTTTAGCAGCATCAAGGCCGTTCATACCTGGCATTTCTATATCAAGGATCAGAAGATCTGCTCCCTTTTGCTCAAATTTATCGACAACTTCTCTTCCGTTCTCTGCAACTGTTATCTCGCAGCTGTCTCCAAAGTTATCAATAAGTTTTTTGCGAAGCACCATTCGCTCTATCATTTCATCATCTGCTATCAGGATCTTATACATATGGTCACCGTTGTTCCTTTTCCCTGCTTACTATCAACTGTAACTTTACTATTTTCATACAAGCTGTTAACTCTCTTTTGAACATTAAAAAGGCCTATGCCTGTATGCTCCTGGGTTACAGAGATGGACTTGGCATTAAGTTCATCAACCTTATCCTTGGGCATTCCAACTCCCGTATCCATTACGCTTATGTAAAGCGCATCGTCTTTTTTATATGCAGACAGTTCAATCCGTCCGCCCTCTTCCATATGAGCGATTCCATGAACAACTGAGTTCTCAACAACAGGTTGAAGAAGGAATGCCGGAACTGTGATACT
>CAMVNV010000155.1 GCA_947168935.1 uncultured Butyrivibrio sp.
CTTCTACCGCTGGAGCCTCTGCCATAGTTTCTGGTGCTGCTTCCATTGCTGGCATCTCCGGCATTGCTGCTGCCTCTTCTACTACTGGTGCTTCTGCTACCATTTCGGGTGCTGCTTCCATCGCTGGCATCTCTGGCATTGCTGCCTCTTCTACCGCTGGAGCCTCTGCCATAGTTTCTGGTGCTGCTTCCATTGCTGGCATTTCTGACATTGCCGCTGCCTCTTCTACTGCTGGAGCCTCTGCTACCATTTCTGGAGCCGCTTCCATTGCTGGCATTTCTGGCATTGCTGCTGCCTCTTCTACTACTGGTGCTTCTGCTACCATTTCGGGTGCTGCTTCCATCGCCGGCATCTCCGGCATTGCTGCTGCCTCTTCTATTACTGGTGCCTCTGCCATTTCAGGCACTGCTTCCATTACTGGTGCCTCTGCAGTTTCTGGAGCCGCTTCCATTGCCGGTTCAGCAGGAACTGGCTGATCCAAAGGTATACTATCAAGTGCCATAGCTGCCTCAACTGCAGCCTGAGCCTCTGCTATATCAGCTGCTGCTTCTGCGGCAGCATCACCACCTTCTGCCGTTTTCATTGCAGCAAGAAGATCATCAACACTCGCTTCTGACAAATCTTTACCCAGCATATCCTGAACATTCAAACCTTCCATGGAGACTCCTTTCCATCATATAACTGAAACCGAACCGATATTGACAGACTCTCGAAACATACAGGCGAATGGAAAACCTGATCAAGTCTGCCTGGTCCAAAAACTGCGACCAAAGTAAACGTACATAGAACCGTACATTACTTTTATCGTAAAAAAAGCCTCAAAACATTACTCTTTTTACAAAAATAATGCTTTGAGGCTTATAAAGCTCAGCAATTCCCAGTATAAACATACTTCACATACCGTCTCCCAATCTCCGCACACTTATATACGAAGGAAACATCTGTCGGCTCTCCGTCATCCATCTTATATCTCGGAAAAAATCTTGTGATATGCCACACTATATCTTCTTTTGCATCAAGCGAAGCTATCCATTTTCCCATATTCTCTATTTCTTCAACACTATCATTGATCCCCGGAACAATAAGAGTTGTAAGCTCAAGGTGAGTATCCTTTGCAGCTCTTTTAATAAAATCTTTGACCTGATCAAGGTCCCCGCCCAGCACCTTTGAATATGTCTCTTTGGAAAAAGACTTAAGGTCTATATTCATAGCATCGATATAAGGAAGGACCTTTTCAAGCACCCACGTATTTGCGCAGCCGTTACTAACAAGAACTCCGCACATATCTTTTTGCTTAATCAGCCTTCCTGTATCAACTATATACTCCCAGAAAGTCAGAGGCTCGTTGTAAGTAAAGGCTACTCCTATATTCCCCCTTGGCTGGTAAAATTCAGCGAGTTCGCAGAGTTTTTCCGGAGAGACTGTCTCTAAATACAGCTCCTTATCAGAAATAGTCTTACTTCCCATAGTAACCCTGCCGCTTTGATCTTCCCCAGCCTGGGCAATCTCATAGTTTTGGCAAAAAGGGCACCGAAGATTACACCCAAAGCTTCCCACAGAAAGCACATAAGAACCCGGATGGAATCTAGCAATAGGCTTTTTCTCTATAGGGTCAAGTGCAATTGACGTGATCTTCCCATAGCTGATATTTTTAACCTCGCCGCCTTCGCACTTTCTGGCCCTGCAAAAACCTGTCTTGCCCTCACTTAGCCTGCAATTATGAAAACAAACATCACATACAGCGTCCATACAACATCCTCTGAAATGGCCCAAAGACCTGCGACCTTTAATGATGCCTTACAACTTCAAACCTCTGAAGATCAACCTTCTCATACGCACCAATGCCGGCCTTACGCTTTGCTATAGCTATCTGATCATCGACGCTGTCAACTCCGTCAAGATCTGGCAAAAGAAGTCCCCTCTTAAAGCCGTTAGTTACAATAACTCCGTACCTCTTAACATCCAGCTTGTCCTTGGAATCTATATCCTCAGCATCTCCCAAAACGTCAACGCTGTATTCAAGCCTGTCCAGCTCACTTTCTTCCACAGGCTCAAACCTTGGATCTTTGGTGGAAGCAGATATGGCATTCTGGATTATCTCTTCTGCCACGCAGTCGCAGGTTGCAGCTATAGTTCCAATGCAGCCCCTGAGCCCGCCTCTAATATGAAGAGAGACAAAGGCTCCTGCGCTCTTTTCATACATTTCAGAAGGAAGGCCATCCGGAACCTTTATAACACGTCCTTCTTTTATGTAGGTTTCTATCGTTTTTCTGGCAAGCTTTACATAAGGATCTTCCATAGCTTTTTTCTCCAAAAGAGCTTTCTTTTCTTCCTCAAGGTATTGTTCCAGATATCTTCTGTCATCATCGCCGCTAATGACCTTATAGGTGCAGATTCCGTAGCCAACCCCAGTTACATCCTGGTGTGAGAGCTTGTGAGTTTCAACGCTTAGCCCGTCGAAAGCTCCTCCCATTATGATAAAAGACCTGTGGCCGCACTCTGCTGCCTTGTCACAAAGGTACGGATCGAACTTTAGAAGCTCTCCAAAAGCCCCGCGCCCCATACAGTCCATTATTTTCTCATCATATACAGGACCATTTGGATCAAAGCCGTAAGGGCCATCATCCTGAAGCTTATGAGACAGATCTCCGCTTGCAACAAATACTACTCGTCTTCCAAGCTCCTTAGCAGCCTTTTGCACTATCTGTCCCATCTTATAATGGTCAGCAAAAGAAATCCCTGATAGGCCAAGGCGTACCAGCTTGAAATCAGTATATTTTTTCATAATGAAATAAAGAGGAACGATCGTTCCGTGATCAAGAGACTTGTCCCTTTCGCCCATGTATCCTGCAGGGAGATTCTCATCTTCTGCAAGTTCGCAAAGCCTGTTTGAAAGGTCAGAGTCATACTTTACGCTTATCTTAATGTTACCAGCGCCGAATCTTCCCAGATCGCCGCTTGCTTCATAGCCTGGAGATATATGAAGATAATCAGAATACATGACACTATGAGGAGATGATAAAACGATAGTGTCAGGCCCAAGCGAAGCTACAAAGTCAGCAGCCTTTTCATATGCTGCTGTTGTTTCTTGTATAACACTCTCACCGCCTCTTCCAACATCAGGAACGATAAGCGGCGGATGCGGAACCATAATGCCACCTACAATGCCCATATGTGCACCTCCACTGACATACAACAGATTCTCGGTTCAAAAAATCATATTTTATAAATTTTTTGTAAAAATGCTTTATTTTTTGACGTTTTTATGATAATATGACAATAACTAAATATGTTTAAGCTTATTATATATAGCCTTTGATAACTTTGGAATTAGAAATCGCACGGAAGTGTTTTTGATTCCTCTAATCTTTTCAGGAGCCTCGAAAAGGATATGGATATCCGCTCCAGAAAGGGGTTCATATGCAAGTATCATCTGTAACAATGAACAATGCTGATCTGTCAACCGCGATTCAGTCATATCAAAAGGCACTTAGAGAAGACAAAGCTCAGCAGACACAAAGTCAGCAACAACAGCTCCAGGCAAGACAGGATACAGCATCCAAGGATGCCGATGCTGTAGTTGCAATAAGTCAGGAAGGTAAAGAAGCTTATCAGAAGAGTCAGCAGGTAGCTAGATCAAGCGAGTCAAACACATCTTCTGATCAGTCTAATTCTCAAAGCTCCGCGTTCAAATCATTCCCTGAAGGAAGTGTAAGGCAGTTAACTCCAGAGAAGTCAGAAAATGATCCTGTCCGCAATGAAGTTGCAAGTGCAAATGCACAGTCAGGCCAGGAGTCTGTTAAGAACGCCTCCAAACTTGAGAATTTCGAATTAAACCCAGCTATTAACCCTATGCAGGAAACTGCATGATTTCCGTATAGTAATACCCCACTACACCGGTCGTTTTCCCCAAGCGGCCGGTAATTTTTTTGTCAAAAGATCCTTTCGGAAAGTGATTTAGAACGGTATCTTACCTCGTTAACATCATAAATTGTCATGAAGGCCTGAGGATCTGTCTTTTGCATGAAGTTCATAAGCTGCTGATATTCTCTTTTATCAACGATTACGATTATCTCTTTGTGCTTCTGCATCCTGTATGCGCCATAGGCTTCGTAGATGGTAGCACCGCTTTTAAGATTCTCGATGATGAACTTGCGAATCTCTTCATCCTTAGGAGAAGTTATGCACACGCGCCTCTTACGGTTGCGATTAAAGATAAATTCATCAAGGATTACACCATTAAAATAACTACCAAGGATACTAAGTATTACAGTCTTGGAATCATACACAAGCGCCGCAGAGAACGCTACGATCACACCCACAAGAGTTGATGCCCTGCCAAGCTCCATGTGAAGATACTTATTAAGGATCATTGCAGGAATATCAGTTCCTCCTGATGATGCATTCAGTGAAAAGAGGATGCTGACACCTATACTAACCGTAAATATATATGCCACAACGTCAATCGCCATATCTCCTGTAAGAGACTGGTTATTAGGAAAAAGCTTTTCAAATACGCCGATCAGAACCGGCAGAAGAATTGAAGTATAAACGGTCTTAATTCCAAACTCATTACCACAAGTAAGGAAGCCTATTACCAGCAGGATAATATTTATACAAAGAGTAATCTGCGAAACCGAAAACGGTACCAGATTAGAAAGGACGATCGCAAGTCCCGATACACTATTTACAGCTGTATGACTTGGTATCAAGAAGAAAAAAACGGCTACAGCTATAATGACAGTCGCAAAAGTTATGATAAAAAACTCCTTGATGATCTCTACAGGATTCTTGCGGATAACATCTAAATCCTTTTCAATTTCTGATCTATTATCTTTTTTGCTTTCTGATATTTTTTTCTTAGCCTTATTATCTTCTGATATTGTAATATCCGCTTTTGCGTTTTCTACATCTTTAGACTTTGTAGTTGCAGTATCTACGGTCTTTTCGTCAATAGCCATCACTTCACCGTTTTAACCCTTTCAATAAATCCGCCCTATTACTTCTAATTCCATCAGTCCAGTTCAGCCATACGGTTCCACAGCTTATAATACATTCCCTGACTTGCAAGAAGAGACTCATGTGTTCCCTCTTCCTGGATACCGTCCTTATCAAGAACTATGATCCTGTCAGCATTCTGAACTGTTGTAAGCCTGTGGGCAATAGTAATTGTCGTTCTGCCTTTGGCAAGTTTTTCAAGACTCTTAGTAACAAAAAGCTCACTTTCATTATCAAGCGCAGAAGTCGCTTCATCAAGTATTAATATCTTTGGATTTTTAAGAAATACTCTTGCTATAGAGATTCTCTGCTTCTGTCCACCAGAAAGCTTGACTCCTCTTTCGCCAATATAAGTATCAAGGCCATTAGGGAGCCTCTTTATAAACTCATCAGCACCTGCCATAACAGCAGCTTCTTCTATCTCTTTATCACTAGCTCCCGGTCTTCCATAAGCTATATTATCACGAATAGTACCACTAAAAAGATATACATCCTGCTGGACGATACCGATTGACTGGCGAAGGCTCTTAAGAGTCACCTTGCTGATATCCTGACCATCAATATCAATATGTCCTGATGTAACATCATAAAATCTTGGAATAAGACTGCAAATGGTAGTCTTACCTCCTCCAGATGCTCCAACGATAGCAAGATTTTCACCAGCTTTGATATCAAGACTTAAGTCTCTTAAAACCTTGTTGTGGTCATCAGGATATTCGAAATTAACATTATTAAAGGTGATCTCACCTTCTGAAACCTTGATATCAGTTGCCCCTTCTGCATCCTTGATATCAATAGGAGTATCCATTATCTCAATAAAACGTTCTATTCCAGTCATTCCGCGCTGGAACTGCTCTGCAAATTCTACGATCCTTCTAATGGTAGCGATAAGTGTTGATACATACAGAATATAAGCAACAAGATCACCTGCGCTTATCATATTGTGTATGAGGAAAAGACCTCCACCAAGGATTACTACTGTGTACATAAGGCCATCAAACATTCTTGTTGATGTACCAAAAGTAGCCATTGCATAGTAAAATCTCTTCTTTATTGTCTGGAATCTGACATTTCCTTCTTCAAACTTACGCTTTTCTTCTTCCTCACCTGTAAAAGCTTTAACGATACGCTCTCCAAGGAGGCTTTCCTCGATCGCTGCATTAAGTTCACCGATCTGTACTCTCTGAGCCTTCTGAGTCTGACGAAGCCAGTGATTGATCTTAGCAGATACAACAAACATGACAGGGAGACATGCAAATATCATAAGTGTCAGAGGAAGTGATGAACTGGACAAGATTACAAATGATACCACCATCTTGATCCCTGCAATAAAGAACTCTTCAGGACAGTGGTGAGCAAACTCAGTAACATCAAAAAGGTCGTTAGTAATACGGCCCATGATCTGACCTATCTTGTGATTGGAATAATAGGAGGCAGAAAGCCTCTGAAGATGCTCAAAAGCATCACGTCTCATATCAGTCTCGATATATACGCCCATGATGTGGCCCTGGGACTGCATAAAGAAGTTAGCTCCTGCATCCACAATTCTTAAAAGGACATACAAAGCTGTCATCTTAAGGAGTATGGATACTGTAAGAGCTGGCGCATTGCCAAGCGCAGAATTAGTAAGCCTTCTCATGATCATAGGAAGGACGATGTCACATAAGGTTGTAAGGCAGGCGAATAACAGATCCAGATATAAAAGCCACCTGTACTTTTTGATATATGGAAGAAATCTTCCGATCAGAACCTTGGATGAATAGGTCTGATTTCCTGTTTTTTTCTCGATAGCTTCGTTTGACTGAACTGCCATAAATCCTCCTGCTGTAAAAAGCCTATAACCAACGTGTTTTGCAAGATTAAATTATATTCTATTTTTGTACATTAAGATATATCAAAATCAAAAGAATTTTAACCATTTTTAATCAATACAGCATTGAAAAAGGGGCTGTCGCACTAAGTGTGAGGCCCCTTTTCAATGCAAGAATACTGTG
>CAMVNV010000156.1 GCA_947168935.1 uncultured Butyrivibrio sp.
AACTCAATTGGCTCTATTGCTGCATTCTTGAACTTTATGTTCAAGAATGTATATGAACATGATACCTGAATCTATGACAATAACTTTAGTTAATGTAGCTTACGGAACATACTTCTGAACTATAGTAGTAAGCTCGCCGTCGACAACACTGATGTACAAGTACATGCTGCTTGTAATAAAGTATTCATCACCTTCATCTGACCACTGTGGATAGTTATCGCCTTTAAACTCTCTACCAACAATATATTCTTCTTTCAGTTCGTCGTATTCTCCGGTTGTATCAAACTTATAAAGAACGATATTGCTGTCTTCTCTTATCGGGAATGTCACATCTTCTGCGATAAGCTTTAAGAGAAGCTCGTCTGTCATAAGGGATGCAACTTTATATTCTGTCTCGTATTCTTCTTTTTCCAGAGCGTAATAGAAATCCTGATCGCCGCCTTTTACAAGGAAACCGTCAAATCTTGTGGTTCCTATAACATCAGCCTTAAACTCTTCGTCTGTGCCATATTCAAGTTCTTTGTTTACATCTTCAAAAGATATAACTGTGAATGGTGTTCCATCTTTTGAGTAGATAATGTCACCAATCTGAGCATCATAGACGTAAGAATCATTGATAGTCTCTTCATGATACAGATTTCCGGTAAAAGAGTTTTCATCAAAGCTATCAACATGAATAAGAAGGTTATTATCGTCGTCATAATATGTTACAGGGTCAAAGCTGTCAGCATCTGCATTTCCAAGGCAGGCAAGTGAGATGGTATCTGTTTCAAATATTCCTTCACCTGAAAATGTGAGAGTAGGATAAGAGACGTTTTCATTATCAAATGTAGCATCCTGACTGTCATCAGCAGAGCCGAAATGGAATGTTATATCTTTTCCGTTTTGCTCATAATCAAAAGGTACCTGGGAAAGGCCGTCGTAAGTAACTGTATGACCTGAAGACTCTGAATCAAATACCAGATATCCAAGTGAGTTATAGAATTCCTCTGTGTTGTATACGCAATATACACCGCCTGCAAAACTTGGAGTGCCATCTGAAGCGATGCCTGCAGTTTCAAAATTTACAATAATAAGGTCTCCAGATTCTTCGTAAAGGCTGTCAAAGAAAAATGAATCAGAAGTTATTCCACTTTCTTCACCATCATTTGAATAGTTGTGATAAAGAGGCTCTTCGTCTGAAACATATTCTTCAACAGATTCTTTTTCAATGATGAATTTTCCTGTGGATTTCTCAACATATGCTATCTGAATAGAATGATTCGAGAGGGTAATTATTTTATTATCTGATGATACGGCAACAGGATAAGCAGTACCTCCGCATTGAACAGTAGTTACTCTTTGAAGTGCATTGTCAGAGGTCATGGCATAAATAGTAGCATCACAGGATGCTATATGACCTTCAAGATCATCAAATGTATAACTGGTTACAAGAAGCGCATCCTCACCTTCGCAGATAGGTGCATATGCGTATGACTGGCCGGCGTGGAGAGCCTCGATCAGATCTTCGTAAGAAGCTGGAAGAGTGCTTTCTTCAGATGCTTCATCAGTAGTCTCCTCTGTAGCATCTGCTGCGGAAGTATCAGATGTATCAGAGCTTGTCTGAGTATTATCCTCTGATGTCTGTTCTTCCTTGTTTTCTGTGTCTGAAGGAGTTTGCGTCGAAGTGTTCTGGCAGCCGCTAAGAACTGCTGCTGTGACTGCTGTTGATAACAGTAATGCGATAACCTTAGATCTCATAAATCCTCCTCAAAATATATTTTATTTGTAAATATATACAAAATGTTATCACATTAATTGTTGAAAAACCACAATAATATTAATTGCTATTTTCTCTGTACTCAGTCGGGGTCATTCCTGTTTTCCTTTTGAAAGCTTTAGAAAAGGTATATATATCTGTATATCCCACGGCAAAAGAAATATAGGATACTGTGTTATCTGTGTTCCTTAGCATGTTGCAGGCTTCTTTTATGCGATATGTCATAAGAAAGTCCTGGATAGTAGAACCTGTTGCATCGTGAAAAAGGCGTGATAAGTAGCTTCTGTTAAGGCCGCAGGCTCTTGATATATCTTCTACATGGATCTGTTCAGAATATTTAAGATGTATATATTTGACAACAGTATGTACGTACTGAAGCTGCAGGCTTTCAGAGGTTTCATCATCGCGAAGGGAAAACTCACTAAAGTAATCCAGGAGTTCATAAATTTTTGATATACATTTAAATTCTTTTGTGAAGTTGGCAAATATATCATCGAATATCTGACAAAAGGACTCTTTGGTACTGGTGCCACGGTCACAGATATCGAATACAGGATTAAACTCATCAATTCCCGCATCCTTTAATACTTCTAAAACTCTGGAACCTCCGATGTGGAGCCATCTGTAGGACCAGGGATCTTTTTTATCTGCTATATAGTAAGCACTGACTCCGGCAGGTATAAAGAATACCTGATCCTTGTGTATGTTATATGTCTTATTTTCAATCGTAAGCTTGCCTTTACCTGATGTGACAAAATGTAAAATACCACGAGGCCTGATTATTGGACCATAGGAATATTCAGGCTCACAGTCATAATTGCCTATCTCATACAAACAGGCATCTGAGCTGGAATCGTAATCGATGAAGGCACAGAAATCAAAACCAACATCTTCTGTAATGTTTCTGATCATAATAGAACTACCTCACAAAATGACAAACTGAAATAACAAAATAACATTTTTGAAATATAGATATAAGTCTAAACTTAAAGAAGTTCGAACACAAGATACCATATAAATTGAGGTTCAAAAATGGAGGGAAACAAATGAAAAAGAAAGTATTATCACTTCTTATGTGCAGCGTTTTGGCAGCAGGTATCGTTGGCTGCGGCAGTGGGGATGGCGCATCTACAACAGGGGGTGGAACACAGACTTCATCGGACGGCTCCAAATCATATTCAACTGACAAAATAACAATAAATATCTGGGATAGTAATCAGCAGGCTGGTATCCAGGAGATAGCTGATGACTGGACTAAGCAGTCAGGCGTTGCTGTTACTATTGAAGTAATAGACTGGGATAACTATTGGACACTTCTTGAAGCTGGTGCTGCAGGTGGAGATATGCCAGATGTATTCTGGATGCATTCCAACACAGTACAGATGTACATGGAGAACGGAATCCTTCTTGATCTTACAGATTATATAGCAGCAGACAGCGCTATTGAAAAAGATAATTATTATGAAGGTATCTGGGATCTTTACAACAGCGATGGCAAGCAGTATGCGCTTCCAAAAGATCACGATACTATAGCACTTCTTTATAACAAGGCTCTTTTCGAGCAGTACGGCGTAGATACACCTACAGATGACTGGACATGGGAAAATATGTATGATGCTGCAAAGGCTATTACAGAAGCATCAAACGGTGAGATCTATGGTCTTGCTCTTAATACATCCAACAACCAGGACGGATGGTACAACCTCGTATACGATTACGGTGCACAGGTAATCACAGACGATCACAAGGGAACAACAATCGGTTCTGCTGAAGGTAAGGCAGCAATGGAGATGGTTAGAAAGCTTCTTACAGTTGGTGCTCCTCAGTCAGTAGTTGCTGAGACAGGAACAGATTCACTCTTCCAGTCAGGCCAGGTTGCTATGATCACTCAGGGTTCTTGGATGATCAATTCCTTCTACACAGCTGAGCATCATGATGACTATGCATGGGCTATGCTTCCATATGCTGATACCAACAATAACGGTTCCTGTGATTCAGGCGAAAGATTCTCCTGCTACAACGGACTTGGATGGGCAGCTAATGCAAATGTAAAAGATCCTCAGGCTTGCTACGACCTTATCTCATACTTCTGCTCAAAAGAAGGACAGATCAAACAGGCTCAGCTTGGTGTAACAATGGGTGGTATGAAAGGAATCTCTGCAGATTTTGCAGGCGCTTTTGAAGGAATGGATGTATCTGCATTCACAAGAGCTGAGGAAGAGGGCGAACTTTACTTCCGTCCTTACACAAGAAAGACAACTGTTTGGGAAGATGCTCTTCAGCAGGCAGGCGGATTCCTTGATGCATGGCAGAATCCTAATGATCCGGCACTTATGGAGACAGCATGTGACAATGCTCAGAAGATTATTGAGGATGCTATCGCAGCAGAATAAGAAACAAAAAAGCATTACTTAAAAATTAAATCATTTAAATAAGTATTAAGAAATTCTTCTTTATATAGTCTGCACAGTGGCGACGTGCTGCTGTGCAGACTAATTCATTAGTTAGCAGATATCAAAAATATTCATTGTGGGAATGAATACGTCTTTTTTAGTTTTATTTCTTTTGTATATAGGAGGGTTATATGTGGAAAAAGAAAATGACTCCCTCGCAGAAACGTCAGGCGATTTGGGGCTGGGCCTTTATTACGCCTACAATGCTGGGACTTATAATTCTTAACTTTTATCCTGCGATCAATACAGTTTACCAGTCATTTTGCAAAACGGGAGATTTTGGAAAAGGCAATATTTTTGTTGGTTTTAAGAATTACTCTTCAGTTTTTGCAGCTGCAGAAACATGGCAGTCTTTGTGGAATACAGTAAAGTATATGCTTGTGGAAGTTCCGCTTGGAATAGTGATCGCTCTTATACTTGCTGTTCTTCTTCAGAAGAAGCTTGCAGGTAAAACTCTTTTCAGAACTTTATATTTTCTTCCTATGGTGTGTGCACCGGCTGCAGTAGCAATGGTCTGGAAATGGCTTTATAATCAGCAGTTTGGTCTTATCAATAATACATTTCATACTAATGTAGCCTGGATCTCCAATCCAAATATTGCATGGATCAGCGTAGGTATTATCGGTGTGTGGTCCATCATTGGTTACAACATGGTTCTTTTTATAGCCGGTCTTCAGGAAATACCTAAAGACTACTATGAAGCAGCAGAAATAGATGGTGCTTCAGGTCTTAGACAGTTTTTCAGTATCACAGTTCCACTCCTTAGTCCTACGACATTCTTTATCGTTCAGACAAGAATAATCGGAGCGCTTACAGTATTTGATCTTATGTTCATGGTAATGGACAAGACCAATCAGGCGCTTAATAAGACACAATCAATTGTATATCTTTTCTATACATATGCCTTCACTAACAGTAACAGAGGCTATGGAGCTACACTTGTAGTTATTCTGGTTGTGTTCATCATGATAGTAACATTTTTCCTTCAGAAACTTGAGAAGAAAATAGTGTTCTATAACTAAGGAGAAAAATATGGAAAGTATAAGTAGAAATTACAGAATAAATAAATTCTTTACATATCTGGTTCTTATACTTATGGCCGTTGTAATGCTAGTTCCATTTGTTTGGATGATATTAACGGCAGTTAAGACCAATCAGGAAGCAATATCAGTTAACCCTTTCTATTTTTTGCCTCAGGCAGACTGGCATTGGGAAAATTTTGGTAAGGTTTGGAAGAGCTATAACTTTATAACTCTGTATAAGAATACGATCCTGTTTATCTTTTTCAGAGTACTTTGTGCATGTCTTACAGCAACCATGGCTGGCTATGCCTTTGGAAGACTTGAATTCCCGGGTAAAAAGATTATGTTCGCCTTAGTGCTTATCCAGATGATGATCCCATCACAGATATTTATCATTCCTCAGTATCTGATGGTTTCAAAACTTCACTGGATGAATACAACAGCAGGACTTGTATTCCCGGGTCTTGTAACAGCTTTTGGTACATACCTTTTAAAGACAAGCTACCAGGGACTTCCAAAAGATCTTGAAGAAGCAGCTCAGATTGATGGATGCAATATAGGACAGACCTTCCTGTTTATAATGCTTCCTCTTACAAGATCTGCCATGATCTCACTGGGAATTTTTACTGCTCTGTTTGCCTTCAAGGACCTTATGTGGCCTATGATCGTATGCCCAAGTGCTGAGACAACAACTCTTAGTGCAGGTCTTGCCAAGATGCAGGGACAGTATGGCAATGATTATCCGACAATGATGGCATCAGCAGTTCTTGCGATCGTACCTATGATCGTCATTTATATCATCTTCCAGAAACAGTTCGTAGAGGGTATTGCTACTTCTGGAGGTAAGCTCTAAGTAGATAAGAATAATTTGAAAAAAGAGTGGGCTTTTAATTTGCCCATGACATGAGGATTAACATGAGTATTTCTTTTGACAAAAACAACAAAGTATTCAGACTTTGTACCAGACAAACAGAATATCAGATCAAGATTGGCGAGTATGGCATGGTACTCCATACATACTACGGCGCAGGAACAGGTGGCGCCGACATGTCATATCTTATCAAAGAGATGGACAGGGGATTTTCAGGTAATGTATATGAGTGCAGGACAAGAAGAGGACTTTCTCCTGATACTCTGCCCTTTGAGTATTCCACAGAAGGGGCAGGAGATTTCAGGGTTAATGCCCTTGGGATTGTTGCTGAAAACGGCAGCAGGACCTGTGATCTTAGGTATAAGTCTCATACTATTTATGATGGAATATATACAATTGATAATATGCCTTATGTCAGAGCATCTTCAGAAGGAAATCCAGACTATAAGCCTATGAATATAGCAAGTGAGGCTGGATCGGATACTTTGGAATCGACTTTGGAGATCGTCCTTGAAGACAAGGTTATAGGACTTGAAGTTACTCTCGTATATAAGGTGTTTGAGGATAAGGATGTAATTGTCAGAAGCTCTTTTATCACCAATACATCTTCCAAAGTAGTAACACTTACCAAGGCATCCTCAATGTCTGTAGATTTCCTTCATAAGGAGATGGATTATATTCATTTCCATGGCCGTCATGCTATGGAAAGACAGCCTGAAAGAAAGAGACTGACACATGATATTCAGGCAGTTAGATCAAAGCGTGGTGCAAGCAGTCACCATAATAATCCATTCGTGATCCTGTGTGACAAGGATACAACAGAAGATTATGGCGATTGCTATGGATTCATGCTTATGTATTCAGGTAACCATCTTGAAG
>CAMVNV010000157.1 GCA_947168935.1 uncultured Butyrivibrio sp.
TAGGACCGTATATGTGACCAGGTCTTGCTACCACAACTCTTACATTTTTCTCTTTGGAAAAAGAGGCGCATAGCGTCTCACAGCTTCTCTTGCCGGAAGCATAGGAAGATCTTGGACTCAAAATATCGATCCAGCCATAATCATCTTCCTTAAATGGTCCACCTTCAGGCCTTGTCCCGTAAACTTCTGAGGATGAAACGTACAAAAGACCTTTAGTATTAGCGCATACAGCGTACTGCAAAAGGTCCTTCAAAAGCGCTACGTTAGTGTATAAAGAAGTAAGTGGATGAGCATTGATATCCCCCGGTGAAGATGGTCCCACACCATCTATTATATACGAAATTTCGTCAGGTAGTTTACTAATTAAATCTTCCGACTTATCACTGTCATATTCAATGATTGACAGGAAGTTAGAACCATCATATCTGGAAAAACGGCTCCTTAGCTTTTCTCCATCACGTCCTGCAAGGTATAGATGGATACCAGCATCACTCTTTTCATTATATCTAAATAATATATCTGCTATAGCTGAACATATAAGGCCCCTTGCGCCTAATATAAGAACTGAGCATCCGCGCAAGTCGCTTAAGATATCCAGATTCTCAATTACATTGTCGAGGTCTGATATGTATTGGTTACTTTGGTAGAGATTCATCTGTGTTTTCTTCCTCTGCGTATTACACATCAATTAACAGAATGCTCTTTGCTTAATTCTTTAACCAGTCTGCTCTTCTTGCCGAAAGGAGAGCCTTAAATATATCTATATCTTCTATAGTAGTAAGCTTTACATTTTTTTCTGAACCTATTGAAAAATGCACCTGCTGCCCCATCTCGATCATAAGTGTACAGGAAGCTATCGAATTTATAATACCCTTTTCAAGCGCACGCCTGTGAAGATCACATATATCTCCAAGCTTAAAGCCCTGGGGTGTCTGAGTTCTCTTAAGACCATCCCTTGGGTAAGTACCTGATGATACCTTCTCATCATCTGTTGTAAGCATGGCTTCTGCGCATGGAATGACCGCAATGGCATTGCCACAATCTCTTGTAACTCTGATGCAGTCTGATATTATCTCAGCTGATACAAGAGGACGTATAGCATCGTGGATCAAAACTATATCATCAGCGCTGTGACTCTTTTCAAGTTCATATACACCGTTTCTGATAGATGCCTGACCGCAGTCTCCGCCTTTGATGACGGTCTTGAGCTTAGTTATATTAAACTGCTTAGCATAAGCTGTAAGAACCTGATCCCAACCTTCGATGCAGACAACTGCTATCTCATCTATCTCGGGATGCTGTTCAAATGCTTCTAATGTATATACTATTACCGGCTTGTCATTTATAGAAAGGAACTGCTTGGGTATATCCTGATGCATCCTCTCGCCGCTACCACCGGCTATAATAAGGGCTATTGTCATTGACTTATCTCCATATTTTCGCGGTTATTGAACGCCTACTTCATATTATTAGGTAAACACGTACTTCTTAAGCCTCTCAAAAGCTTCCATTACTTTAGATTTAGGAAGAGCCAGATTCATTCTGATGTGGCAAGGGCCTTCAAACATACGTCCATCCTGCCAGCCAACTCCTACTCTCCAGCCTTCTTCAAGAACATTACCAATACTAATATTTCTTTCCTCACAGAATTTACTAAGATCAAGGAAGAGCATGTAGGTTCCTTCAGGCATAGATACTTCTACTCCCTTGAAATTGCTTTTGATATAATCTACTGCCCACTTGCAGTTATCATTTAGAACTTCACATAGTTCATCCTTCCACTCTTTTCCCTCAGGGCTATAAGCACCGATCAGAGCGTGCATGGAAAGAACGTTCATCTCGTTATAGTGAGTCGAGCGGCCAAACTTCGCTATCCTGTCTCGAAGGTACTTGGAATATATAATGTGGTAGCTTCCGATAAGGCCAGCAAGGTTAAAGGTTTTACTTGGAGCATAGGCGCCTATTACGTGCTCTCTTGCCCAGTCATTAACCATCAGCATAGGAGTGTGGCTGTGCCCTGGCATCACGATATCGCACCATATCTCATCACTTATAACGTAGCAGTCATTGCGCTCATAAACTTCAAGAGCCTTCTCAATCTCCCATTTCTCCCAAACTCTTCCTGCCGGATTGTGAGGAGAGCAAAAGATCGAAAGGTGGATGTTATAGCGCTTAAGCTTACGGTCCATATCCTCATAGTCCATGCGCCAGATGCCATCAGCATCTTTTATAAGCGGGCTATAGATACTCCGCCTTCCAAGAGCTTCCACGTCAGATCTGTAACCAACATATACAGAAGAATGAAGAAGGATAAAGTCAGAGGGCTGCGTCAAAACCTGTACTGCTGAAGTACAGCAGCCGTGAACACCATTTTCATAACCTATTTTATCCTTGGTAAGATCTATGAAACCGTGATTGTCAGTGTGCCAATTGATTATGGAATCATAGTACTTATCTGATGGCTCATAGTAACCAAATGCAGGGTGATTAGCCCTTTCTATTATGGCGTTTGTTATAGATGGACATGTTGGAAAACTCATGTCTGCAACCCACATGGGGATAAAATCAAAGCCATCTTCCGGAGCCTTAGGCGCTATCTTTATTTCTTTTGATCCAAGACTGTCGAATGCAAGAGAATCTTTGCCAGCTCGGTCAAGGAATGTTGTAAAGTCGTGTTTCATATTAGTATACCTTCTTGTAATGATATGTTTGTGTCATCTACGCCGTCCCGATGTACCTGCCATAAAGCTGGTGACGCATACAGAAAGGGCTGCTCCAAGCAATCCTCCAAAGGTATTGCACAACAGGTCATCAACTTCAGTCACGCCTACGTTTAGAGCAAATTGCAATGCCTCTATCGTAAACGAAAACACTGCCATTATCAGGGTGATCATAATAATCCTTTTGACAGGTTTAACCGATCTTAGAATGATTCCAAGTACAAACGCAGGGATCATAAGCATGATAACGTTTTCAATCGCACGCCATAAATAACCGGTCTGGCCTGTCCGCCTAAGAATAAAGAGCCAATAAAAGGGCATCGTCATTATGCCCCTGCCCTCTGGATTGTAGCCTCGCATGAGAATCGTAAGTGAATACACCAAGAACATGAATCCAAAGAAAAAAACCATCAGAAACCTGTCATAGAGTTTTCGTCCAGGAAGCAGCAATACTATTACAAGGAAAAATACTGCCATGATAAGGATCGCAATGTAACCGGAACTGACCATATATGATAAATTGAAATGATTTTTGATGTCACTTAGAATATACTCCATGAAAGACCCCTTTTACCTGTAAGAAATACGCAATAAAAAAATGATGTAAAGTTTACTAAAATCTTTGTACCCCTTACATCATTATAGCAGACTATTATTAAACTCTGCTTATACAAGATCTTTTTTTATCTTCTGCCTTATAACTACATAGTAGGTGATCATCAGCATAACAAATGCGCCGATCCAGGCTGAAACTTCCGAAAATGCAATACCTCTAAAGCTCGCTCTTCCAATCGTAAAGCAAAACGACAGACGCATAACAACTTCCAGTATCCCTGACAACATAGGAATAAAAGTATTGCCAAGTCCCTGAACTGAATAGCGATATACAAACAGCCATCCAAGTGCAAAGATACTGATTCCAAGGACCGGAAGAAAGTCTTCACAATAAGAAATGATCTTGGGATCGTTTAAGAAGATCCTTGCAAGCTGCCTTGGGCAGAAAATCTGTACAAGAGCCAGAGGAATATTGGCCAGAGTTGCAAGAAATAGCCCCTGCCTTACTCCCTTCCTGATTCTGTCAAACTTACCTGCTCCCATATTCTGACCTACAAAGGTCATCATGGATAGTCCAACCGACATACCAAACTGCTCAAAGACAGACGCAAACTTCATGCAGGCAGAATAAGCCGCAACATATCCGCTTCCCATAAGGTTAACAAAGTACTGAAGGATAAGACCACCTGCTGCAGTAATGGAATTCATAAAAGCAACCGGGATTCCTATTTTCAGAAGTTCAAAGACTGCATTGGAAGATTTAGGCTCTGTACCAGTAGTTTCAGCATTGTTCTCATCAAAGATATCCAGGAGCCTGATCTTATATATGCAATAGATAAACGAAAAGAACTGGGCGACAACAGTCGCAATAGCAGCTCCCGCAACGCCTACTCCAAGTCCCATTACAAGAAAAATATCCATCACAATGTTTGCAAGTGATGAGATGATCATGGCATATAAAGGAGTAGCACTGTCTCCAAGCGACTGCAATATAGTGATAGCCAGATTGTTGATCACTGTGATAATGATTCCGGCCAGAATAATAACAAAATAGATATAGGCATCTTTAATGATGTCTTCCGGAGTCTTCAAAAAGACAAGCATCTTCTGAAGGCTAAGTATACAAACAGCAGATAAAAGAAGGGAAATACTGATGCAGAGCTTTTTAGCAGCAAGAATATATAGTCTTAAGCTTGCATAATCTTTTTTTCCAAAGCTCTGGGAAAAGAGGATTCCGAAACCTCTTGTCATACCTACCACAAAGCCAAGTATAAGAAAGTTGAGAGTTCCGGATGCACCTACAGCGGCAAGGGCCTTGTCAGAAATGCCCTTTCCAACAATGATACTATCAACAAGACTATATACCTGCTGAAAAAGATTGCCCCACAGAAGCGGCAAAAAGAATAGAACTATCTGCCTCATGCTGTTACCGGATGTCATGTCCTGTGTTTTGTTATCGGATGTTCTGAACATATTAGTTTCCTTCTTGTTGTTGAATTATCGGTTAAAACGATGGTAACTATTGTGAGCATCGCATATGCATTATATAACTTAAGTTCTGGTTTGGGTACTATTAAATTGTGTCTTGTGTTTGATATAACAGATCAGTTTATTATCATTCAACTCTACTTAATCTTGTTTTAAAACGCAGATTAAGTAGAGTTGAAATTTCTTGTCGCCATGTTTTGGTTTTATTTTATTTGACGCGCGTCAAACAAAAATGTATCATATAAGTACAAAATCCATTTGACGCACGTCAAATAGATTCTCAAATCAACAACCTATATGAGGATAAAAATATGGCTACCATAATCAAAGAAACCCAGGATCTTACCTATCTTCGCTGGTCACATATCAGAAGTTCCAGCGGAACTGCAGGCACTTTCATGAAAGCTACATCATCCCTTGATGGAGTAAAGAAATATTATAAATTGTCGAACTTTGATCCTGTAAAAGGAGTGGTCGGCCACGAATGCGTAAATGAAATTATCGTTGATAGGCTTCTTACACTTTTAGGAATCGAGCATCTAGAATATGAACTTATAAATGCAGACATTGAAATAGATGGACATGTATATAACACTTTTTTGTGTGCCTCAGAAGATTTCAAAAAGCGCGGCGAAAGCAAGATTGCTTTAGATGACTATTATCGTGTCAACCATATTGACGGAGAATCCCACTATGATTTTTGCAAGAGACTAGGCTGGAAGCAATATATCGATGCCATGATTGCTGTTGATTACCTCATATTAAACAGAGACAGACACGGTGCCAATATTGAAATTCTTAGAAATACAAGAGCTCGTTCTCTTAGAATTGCTCCTCTTTTTGACCATGGTGCATCACTCTTATACTCATGTTACTCAGATGATGCTGCATTATCTTTTGACATTATGGCAGATAAAAAGTGTAACAACTTTATAGGAAGCTTTTCCTGCACTGAAAATCTGGCTTTGATTGATAAAGAACATAACCCGATATCCTACAAGCTCAAGAAATCTGATAAGAAGATTCTTTTTGCAGAACTAGATGATATCTTGTCTCAGACATTCATTGATAGAATCTGGGAAATGCTGTATGAGAGGTTCAAATACTATGAAAATCTTTGAAATCATTGATGAAGAAGAAAACTTAATAATCGGTACACTTCTCTATTATGAAAATGAAAAAGAGTTCATTATAGAGCTTTCTGAAGGCCTTACTGAATGGACAGCACCTCTATTGTTAACTGCTTTTGTAAAAAGAGGTGTCTATACCATTCCACGCGACATCAGCATGCTATGGGTAAAAGAAAGGATAATTCCCAGCGGAAGACAAAATATAGGATCAATACTCTCAACTCACAAACTAAAAGCTTATGATGAAATGAAATTTCTGGAACTATCTCAAGGTAGATGCTCTCAAGACAGTATGTATATCAAAAAAACAGATACCCTTCCGGGATATGTACAAAAAAGAAATCTCCAAAACCTTACTGATTGTGTGGTTCTGGAGCATAATACAATACTGTGTTTTTTCAATGATAATACTGTAAGAAAAATAGATTTAGCTAAGCTTGATCCGGTAGACGGGCTTGATAAGATACTCCAAAACCAAAAACTCTTTGAATCCTGTAAAGTAGCTACCGGCGGATACGCTGCAACCTTTAATAACTCTATTGATATACCATCGCATATCCTCTATTCAAGTGGAAAAATCATCCCACTTGAGTACAAGGACTTTATTACTTTTGCCAAAAGAAACATTCTAGATACAACAAACGCTTGCGACGAATTAGAATGCTCTCGCCAAAATATATCTTATATGGTTAAGCAAAAGCAACTAACGCCGGTTAAAGAAAATGTTAAGGGTAATCTTTACTTGAAAGGGGAAGTGCTAAAAAATAAATGGTAGGATTAAAAATCCCTTACATAGCTATAAACTTTTTACCTCTTGGCGTCTTCCTGCACCATGTCTTTAAAGCCTGCTCTTTAATGAATGTTACGAATCCATCTATCTTATCAGAATGATCAAATACTTCAAGTGCCATAAAATATGTCTCATTATCTTCATCAAAGATAATGACCGGAGGAAGATCATTCCTTACAAATATAATCCACGTATAATCCAATCATGTTAGAAAAGTGATTGGATTATTCCTTTCTCCCAGGT
>CAMVNV010000158.1 GCA_947168935.1 uncultured Butyrivibrio sp.
ATTAAATAATTCAGTTTTATAACTATATCAAGCTTACATCTCAGTTTTAGATTTTTCAATACAATTTCACTTTTATCTATATAGAAAACAAAGCCTTATTTTTGTGCAAATTTAGTGCTTGAAATCTATGGTTTTTTGTAATAAAAATCTAAGTTCATGTAAACAGGTCGATTTAGGAAGTATCCTCCCTTAGACCTGCTTACATGTGTTTTTACTTTTTTAGCCTGATAATGTTTAGTGACCAGGGTTTTAGAGATATATCAAGACAATCCCCATTAATGCTAAGCTCATATGCCCTTGGAAGTATTGTCTCAGGTACATTCACATTAGGAACATCCTCCTGACCTTTATCAGCTTCCAGTACTATCACCTGTGCTTTGTGATACTTACAGATACTGCCATCTTCACAGGTTCCGCATTCTCCATGATCGAATGCTATATGCACGTCCCTAACTGTATCCGCAGGATTGACAAGCTTTAGATAGATATTCTCTGCATCTTTAGTTGCTGATGCAAATATATCCTTGTTATAACTTTCCAGCTTGTAGGCAATATCTCCAAGGACAGTGCCCACGCCTTTACTGCCTGCTATCTCATATGAAGCCGTGATAGTTCTTCCATCATCGCCGCCATAATTAACTCTTACGACCACTTCGCATCCTGCTCCTACTATCTCCATATGACAAGCTCTAAGATTGCCTGCATATACACTTGATGAATAGTCCCCAAGAGTATATCCCTCTATGCCATCCTTGTAGACTTTGAGACCTGTACCATTGCCTGCATCTCCTACGCAGTACTTCATAAGACTCATTCTCGTAGGATCAAAGTCTCCGGGAGCTGCTACAAGGCCGCATCCAACCTCTATTACAGCCATATCGTCAAGCTTAACTGCTCTTACATCTATGCTGTAATCACTTAGATCCTCAGTATTTAAGCCAGTCTCAGCATCTGTAAAGACGAGATATTTAGTATCAATACTTCCATCAAGTACAAGACCTTCGGGATATTCTTTGTGATAATAAACAGTTCCATCTATATTAGAAGTAACATTTATATTTAAAAACTTTACTCTTCCATTAGAAGCTGATATACAGAAACCTCCATGGGGCTTTAGTTCTGACATGTTACTTCCTGATAGCTTTTTTTCATCAAGTTTTAAAAGCTCTGTTCCAAGATTGGTCATGAAGAGTTTTTGCACAAAATATGTTGGAGTTCTATATACTCTCGTCTTGTCAAACCAGATGCAATCAGGAGTCCATCTATAAGTACCATCATTTGATATCTGATTGAAAAGGGGAGCCGTTGATGCCATCCTCACAACATCACTGTTTCTCTCATATCCAACCATTGTAGCCGCTTCTGCTATGGCGCCCTTAAGGGTATTCTTATCAACAGATGCATACTCGCCTACAAAGACTTTGGGAGACTTTGCTTCATCTATAACCTTGTGCCCGTTTTCATCAAGTTTGTAGGCTCTTTGGTAATAGTTGTATCTGTCAACATTTTCAAGAAGGTACTCATTGGACCTGTAATAATGCTCATCGACGATGGTATCAACGTAGTCGCCCTTATACTTGTACCAGTCAATCTTCTCTTCAAAAGACTTCTCACCATCTGTAAACATATATGAAGATACGCCCTTATGCCTGCCGCACAAAAACTGCCATCCTATCTTGTAGGCATCATCATCAGCCTGTGCTCCTGCAGTAGATACTATTGTCATGGGATATCCAGGATAATACTTATCCAGATGTTCTTTTATCTTATGGTAAAATATTTCGAAGTTAGCAAAAAACTCATCGCCCCAGTTCTCATTACCAACGCCAAGATAGTGAAGGCCAAATGGCTGTTCATGGCCCATCTTTTTCCTAATATCTGCCCATTCATTATTTTCAAAGTCAGTACTTATAGCAAAATCAATAAGATCTGTAAAATTAGCTATATACTTATCTCTAAGCTTGCCACCTGCAGGATTTACATAATCACTTCTGGCCTGACACAAAACTCCGCAGGCCATAACAGGAAGAGGCTCAGCGCCTAAGTCTTCTGCCATCTGAAAATATTCCATATATCCAAGTCCCATGGTCATGTTGTAACCCCAGACATTGACATTCTCTTTTCTTATGGCAATATCTCCAATAGAATCCTTCCAATCATAGACATTGTCCCAGGTGTATGAGCCCTCTGATATACAACCTCCCGGGAATCTTATAAAAGAAGGATGCATATCTGCAAGGCTCTTCATGATATCCCGTCTTAAGCGGTAATTGGGATTGCCATTAAAGTTATCATGAGCACTTACTGAGTCAGGCTCCACTGCAGCTCCCCATACATTCTCAGGGACAAGAGATACCATATCTACGCAGCAACCCTTGCTGATCCTTAATACAAGCTGTCCCATGAATGTGGGACTCTTCGATGTAGTATCAGATATGATGTCATTTGCTGTAATACATTGCTTTGAAATATTCTCTTTTGAAATACATTCTTTTGAAATAGCATCATCAGTAATACCTTTATATGATATTTGTATCTTTATGGTATATTTATCCCAAGTTCCTCCTGCCGGGATATCTATAATTGCAGCCGTAGATACATCTCTTCCCTTATCATCCTGAAGTACCACTTCTATGGCTGCACTATTCTCAGACTTGGCATATATAGAGAACTGATATAGGCCTTTATCTTCAAATGCCATCGCATGCTCATAATTCTCGCTGCAATAGCCTCTGTTGATAATAGCAGCATCTTCTAACGCCCTAATATAATGCGGATTATTATCATTGCTATATCCAAGGAAGCTGCTAACACCGCCTTTATCCAAAACTTCTACCTTATCAGTATCTCCAAACCAGTATTCAAGTGGTTTATAAGTTCTTCCGCCTGACAGACCGTTCTCAGTACTTGATGCATTGTAGTTATTGAACGCAAAATTCTCGAAGCTTCTGTTCTGGACAAGTTCTGCATATATTCCACCATCTGCACTGTGATTGATATCTTCAAAAAACAGACCGAACAAGGTTCTGCTTATATCAAGCACCTTTTCATCTGTATGAACTACAAATTCATACGGAGCTGTACCTCTTGGAACAGCCACAGATCTAAAGCTTCTTGATATTCTCTCATTCCCTCTTGATAAAATAGCTGTAACATCAAGTCTTACAGGTTTATCTATAGACTTAAGATTTCCACAATCATCTATGATCCCTTGTGGCTTAATATCCCATCTTACTGATACCTTGTCCTGCATCAAAGATGGCTGGAGACTTATATGATCTGTTATCATATCTGCCGGTTTTTTCAAGAACTTATCTATTGCTATATCCAGAATCTTCTGGTCACTTAGCCTCTGGCACAGAAGATCTATAACCTCTTCCTGAGATAAGGACTTATTGTAGATCCTAAGATCAGATATGGCGCCTTCATAATATGGATCAACTTCAAATTGGGATCTTCCAATATAGTTATGATCAAGCCTTCCTTCTGAAAGCATTTCCATAAAACTTCTAAACTTCTTATAATTGCCACTTGATGTCTGACTTATGATCCCGTCTGCCGCAAGCTCACCATTAACATATAGCCTTGGGCCAGCGCTTGAAGCTGTTCCATTTTGTGTCGGAGTAATACTCATAACTACATGAGTCCACTCACCACTTGGTGCCTGTTTTCCTGCATCAGCAGGAAGATCAGAATCCGCATAGCATATGCCTCTAAGAGATCTGGTGAGGAACAGATACGGTCCCTTGTCGCTATGCCCGAAATCAAACACTCTCTCCCATCCGGCAGCCTTGCCACCAGGTTTTATCCATGCTGATATCGATAGACCTGTCATATCATCAGCCTTAGATAGAAGATCTTGTGGAAGTTCTAAATATGACGAGCCCTTCCCTTCTCCTCCTTGGAATACTGCTCCCATAGATCCGCATACCTTGCTAATATACGGTACATTATCCCCGCACAGCTTTGCATGCTGACCATGTCCGGAAGCATCCTTGCCGGGATCATCTGCATCGTCAAATGGATACCAGGCTATCAGATTGCTATATTCTTCCTCTTTCATATGCTTATATATACCTTTGTCCATACTTTCTCCCATAAAGATCAGATTGTGTTGTCAAAAGAAAAAACGGGTGCTCCGTCATCACCCCACTTTATAGGCATCAGCATAGCGTGGCGATTAGGATTGTACAAAGGATCTCCTGTTATTTCAGATTCTGTGCGGGCATGATATACCATGATATCATTGCCATCTTCATCTACTGTGAATGAGTTATGACCAGGGCCGTATATCCCCCTTGACGCATCAGACTTAAGAACAGGATATCTGGACTTATCCCAGGATTTTGGATCCAGAAGGTCACTATCTTCATCAGCTGTAAGCATACCTATGCAGTAGGCTATTCCTGTCTCACTTGAAGAGAAAGTAACGAATATCTTACCATTTCTTTTTAAAACAGCTGGCCCTTCATCAACCCAGAATCCCACTCTCTCCCAGTCATAATCAGGTGTTGTCAGAAGCACCTGAACAGTCTTAAGTGTGTATGGATTCTCAAGCTGTGCTATATACAGATTCGATATCTGCTTGCCAACTCCAACCTTCTCAGCCCAGACATAGTACCAGCTTCCTTTGTTCTCAAAAACAGTTCCATCAAGAGAAAATGCCTTAAATGAGAACTCATCATCCTTGGCAGCTCTTGGTATACCTTTCTCTACCCACTTGTCATTAATAGGATCCGGCCCCTGACATTCAAGAACATAGGGACGAAGATGCCATTTATCCTCAGCATCGCCTGCTCCAAAGTAGATGTACCACTTGCCCATGACATAATGAAGTTCAGGTGCCCAGATATGATCACCCATAGGTCCACTCTCATGCTTAGTCCAAATAGTAACTTCGTCGGCGTCTTTTAGACTTTGCAATGTTCTCGATCTTCGGAGTGCAATCCTGTCATATGTAGGAATTGAAGCTGTGAAATAGTACCAACCATCATCTCCCTTGATCACATAAGGATCTGCCCTTTGAAGTATCCAGGGTTCATTAAATTTAAGTTCTGTCTCTTTCATGCTCATGCTCCTTACTATTACAATAGTTTTCGCCCATTCTGAATGGTGCTGAAGATGCAGTATCACCAAAGGCATTGCAGGGACGGGCAGTATTAGTTTTAAAACTTTTTATACTTTATAAACCGTTTTATAAATTACTTTACTAATTTCTAAATTATATTTGCCTGATCTATTTTTTTCAAGCCCATTTTCATGTATTCGCTCTAAAAACCGCCCTGTTTTTGGATTTTCATCAATTATTACCAAATTACTTTAGCAATAACTGTAACATTTTTTATTAGCGCAATATAATCCAACGCAAAAAAGGCCAGCCGTTTCACCATCCAGTGAAACGCTGACCTTTTTGCTGATTAATATTAAACTTAATACTAAAGCTTCCCGCTTGGGGGATGCCAATCCGTCCATGCAGGAAGCTTTAGCTATTAAATCTTATAACGCCATCATCATACGTTGATCTGAGCTGTGAGGCCGAGTTCATCCTTATTGGCATCAAGGATAGGTGTAACTACCTCTGCAAGGAACTTCTCAACCTGATGAGCGCTGCAACCCACGTACTTGGAAGGATCCATGGATTTCTGAAGATCCTCAAGTGACATATGGAATGCAGGATCGGCAGCGATAAGTTCAAGGAGGTTATTGTCTTTACCTTCAACTTTGACATTCTTGCCAGCTTCCATAGAAAGCTCTCTGATCCTCTCATGAAGCTCCTGGCGGTCTCCACCTGCCTTAACAGCATCCATCATGATATTCTCAGTAGCCATGAATGGAAGCTCAGACATAAGGCGCTTCTCAATAACCTTAGGATATACCACAAGGCCGTCTACAACGTTGAGACACAGATCCAGAATACCATCTGTTGCAAGGAATCCTTCAGGAACTGAAAGTCTCTTATTGGCAGAATCGTCAAGTGTACGCTCAAACCACTGAGATACCTCTGTGATTGCAGGGTTAAGAGTATCTACCATAACATATCTTGCAAGAGAGCATATACGCTCTGATCTCATAGGATTGCGCTTATAAGCCATAGCTGATGATCCAATCTGACTCTTCTCGAAAGGCTCTTCTACTTCCTTAAGATGCTGAAGAAGTCTTATATCCTGTGCCATCTTAGTAGCAGACTCAGCGATACCTGCAAGGACGTTCACAACCTTGACATCGATCTTACGTGTATAGGTCTGACCTGAAACTGATACCCACTTATCAAAGCCCATCTTCTCAGCAATCATGGGATCAAGCTTATCAACTTTAGAAAGGTCCCCTTCAAAAAGTTCGAGGAAAGATGCCTGTGTACCTGTAGTACCTTTGCATCCAAGAAGTCTCATATTATCGAGAACATAATCAAGATCTTCAAGATCATATGTAAAGTCCTGAAGCCACAGACAAGCTCTCTTACCTACTGTAGTAGGCTGAGCAGGCTGGAAATGTGTGAATCCAAGTGTAGGAAGGCTCTTATATTCATCAGCGAACTTAGACAGTTCTGCAATCACATTAACAAGCTTCTTACGAACAAGCTTTAAGCCTTCTGTCATTATGATAATGTCAGTGTTGTCACCAACGTAGCATGATGTAGCACCAAGGTGGATAATAGGCTTAGCCTTAGGGCACTGAACACCAAAAGCATATACATGGCTCATAACATCATGACGAACTTCTTTCTCACGAGCCTTTGCAACATCATAATTGATATCCTCAATGTGCTGCTTCATCTCATCAATCATATCCTGGGTGATGACTGGCTTTCCATCCTGTGAAAGGCCTAACTCCATCTCAGTTTCTGCAAGGGCAATCCAAAGTCGTCTCCATGTAGAAAACTTCTTGTCCTGTGAGAAGATGTACTGCA
>CAMVNV010000159.1 GCA_947168935.1 uncultured Butyrivibrio sp.
ATAAGCTCTTCAAGCTTGTCCATGTCTACTTCTCTTTCAGAACCGCCCATAAGCTCACCTGAACCTGGAACCTCAAGGTCAACAGCCGCAACAGTCTTGCCGTCATCGTTGAGCTTCATGTACCAAGCCTTGATATCCTTAGGCCAGTTATAGATGAATACAGGAGCTCCGAAATGATCTGTGATCCACTTCTCGTGCTCTTTAGCAATATCTGATTCATAATCAGGAGTAAACTCCCACTTCTCGCCAGAGCCAAGAAGAAGGTCGATAGCTTCGTGATGAGTAATTCTTACGAAGTCAGAGTTAACTACCTTCTCAAGCTTGTCCTTAAGTCCCTTAGATACGAACTGGTTAAGGAACTCGATCTCAGCTGCACCCTTTTCAAGAGTGTATCTGATTACATACTTGAGCATATCCTCTTCTGCATCCATAAGTCCGTCAAGATGAGTGAAAGCCATCTCAGGCTCGATCATCCAGAACTCATTAGCGTGAGTCTTAGTGTTGGAATCCTCTGTTCTGAAAGTTGGTCCAAATGTATAGATCTTCTTGAAAGCCATAGCATAAGTCTCGCCATGAAGCTGGCCAGAACCTGTGATGTAAGCTTCTTTACTGAAAAGATCCTGTGAATAATCAACCAATCCGTCCTCAGTCTTCGGAACATCAGCAAGGTCAAAGGTTGTAACCTTGAACATCTGATTTGATCCTTCACAGTCTGAGTTAGTCATGATAGGTGTGTGAACATATGTATAGTTATTGTTCTGGAAATACTCATGTATTCCTGCAGCAGCAATTGATCTGATCCTGAAAACTGCCTGGAACAGCTTTGTTCTTGGACGAAGGTAAGCCTGGCTTCTTAAGAACTCTACTGTATGTCTCTTAGGCTGAATAGGATAATCTGTTGGGCACTCACCGATAAGTGTGATGCTCTCAGGCTTAAGCTCATACTCCTGCTTACCATTGGATTCAACCAATGTTCCCTTTATTTCTACAGCTGATCCTGGATGGATCTTTGTAATTTCATCGAAATTTGCAAGCTCTTTTGTATATACAACCTGAAGTGTGTTAACGGATGTTCCATCATAGAAATCTATGAATCCAAACTCTTTCTGGTCACGATTATTTCGAACCCAGCCCTCGATTTCTACGGTATCTCCGATCTTTTTGGTCTTAAAAACATCAATTAAATCCATACTGCTCCTTTCCTCCCACTATGCGTGGAGAGTATTTTTATATAAATTTCTTTTTTTATCTTGGATTATTATTTTTCTGGGCTTTCTGCTTCTTCAGCGCCTTCTGTTTCTTCAGCTTCAGCTGCTTCCTCAGCTTCAAGTACAGAAGCTTCAACCTCTACAAGTGTAGCGTTCTCTGCAAGGAAATCCTGTGCTTTTTCTGCAATAAGCTGCTCAGCTGCAAGCTCTCTTACATCTCTGCCATATGTTGTGAAATAGAATTCTGCAAAAGAATCTACATCTGTATATCCTGACTGGGTTGCAATATCAAGAAGCTCTGCTTCAACATCTTCATCTGTAACTGTAAGGCCTTCTGCCTCAGCGATTGCTCTTTCGAGGAAGATATATTTAAGCTGCTCTATAGCCTGCTCGTTCTTGTAGGACTCAACTTCTTCAAGTGCGATACCATAGTTCTGAGCGATATAATCATCTACTGATGAATATGTTACACCGTAGTAATAGCTGTACATCTGCATGTAGTACTCAAGTGTATCTTCATAGTCAGCAACAAATCTGTCGATAAGAACCTGAGGGAACTCTTCAGCAAAAGTTGCATTATCATATGCAAGCTCAAGAGCCTTTGATCTTGCTGTCTCTTTATTCTCTTCTTCAGCCTGAGTCTTGAGGTCTTCCTTGATATACTCAAGAAGACCTGCCTTGTCTGTTACGCCTTCGATACCAATGGCAGTAACTTCTTCATCTGTATACGCTGGTGCTGAGATCTTATTGATAGTAACTGTAAAGATAACATCTACACCTGCAAGCTCAGCCTTGCCATAGTCTTCAGGGAATGTAACATTGATATCAACAGTAGTTCCTACTTCTGCTCCGATAAGACCATCTTCAAATCCGGGGATAAAAGTACCTGAACCAATAACAAGGTCATATCCTTCTTCTGAATCATCTGTACCACCTTCAAATGCTTCTAGTGTATCAGCATACTTACCTGCATAGTTAATGTTAGCTGTATCTCCTAGCTGTACATCTTTACGGTCTGTGACTTCAACAGCAGTAAAATATGATGAATAGGATGACATAAGAGTAGACTCTGCATCTTCATCTGTTATGTCAACGATCGGAACCTTAACTTCAAGTCCCTTATAATCTCCAAGTGTTACATAATCACTAGCTGTATATTTGGACAGGTATCCATCTTCTGAAAGAGGTTCAGCTGGTTCTGTTGCTTCACCAGATCCATCAACTGCTCCCTGAAGTGACTCTGCATTGATGCCATCAAGTGATGCTGATGTATTTGCACTGCTTCCCTCAGTGGAATTGCCTGTTTTACTACATCCTGCAAGTAACGCCCCACTTAAAACTGTTGCCATTAAAATAGTCAGTTTCTTTTTCATAAATAAAAATCCCTTCTTTTTTGCCAATTGGCAGTATATATTCAGCACAAGCCGAAATAAGATTCGAAATTCCAGTAATACAGAATCTTTTATCCAAGTCAACTTTTACCATATTACCATACCTTTATGCGTCTTTAAAGTTAAAATAACTATAGCAATAAAAAATTTGTTAAATATGTAGGGAAGCGTTGCCTGTTTTTTTTAAAAATGTTAATATGTACTACGCACCAACTTTTTTTAGTTAATAATGTGGGAGGTTAAGTTTTGAACGCACTTAAAGAAAATTGGAAGGTTGTCCTCGTTGACGCCCTTGTCCTTGCATTTGTTGTATTTTTGTTCGTAATTGGTCATCCAATCCTTGCAATCATAACACTCGTTCTCGGAATCGCCGGAACAGCTCTTTATATTGTAGGATCCAAGAGACTTGCACAGCAGGAAGAGTCTAAAGCACAGCTTGAATCTGCCAAGCAGACTGTATCAATGTTCATCATCAGCAAGAAAAAGATGAAGCTCAAAGATGCAGGTCTTCCATCAGCAGCACTTGAGTCAGTAGGCAGACTTGCTCGTAACCAGAAGGTCCCTATCCTCAAGGTTAAGGTTGGACCTCAGATCATGAATCTTATCTGCGAGCCTGAAATCTTTGATTCAGTTCCTGAAAAGAAGGAAGTTAAGGCTACTGTTGCTGGTCTTTATGTAACATCTGTTAAAGGTCTTCACGGAAACAAAGGCGTTAAGAAGCCTGAAGAAAAGAAAGGTTTCTGGAAGAGAACTCTTGAGAAGGCTCAGGAAAAGGCTGGAGCTAAGCAGATCAAATAATATTGATTCAGAAAAAACTATATATGAAATAGAAAAAGCTGTAGAAACCAAAAAGTTTCTACAGCTTTTTATTATCCCAAGATCAACTTGCTTAAACTTCAAAGATCAAATTGTTTCAACTTCGATCTTGATATCTGAATTTGAAGTTTCCTGACCGTCCATTTCAAGCACGTATTTTACATGTGCACTAAGGTGATCTTTTTCTTCTGCCACTTCAAGAATCTGGGTTTTAACCTTCATATCCATTGCGCCATATGGTGTGTTATAGGTTGATACGTGATCAACACCCTTTTCAAATACCATTACAGAAGCAAAAGTTCCTTTTCTTACCATCTTGATCCTTGATGGAGTTATGCGAAAAGATGTTGTTACCATCTCGCCTGACTCATCTTTGGATTCATCGCCCTTGATCACATTGGTTCCGTCATCAGCAACATCCCATGTGCAGGTACCCTTAGACTCGATGGTTTCAGGACTGTCTTCTCCTCTGTCATGAATTCCTATAACGGTTATATTAGCTTTTTTCTCCATTGGTATCCTCGTTTCGCCAATTTACAAAGTTTATCTTCAGTTTTCTTTGTAATACTTATCTACATTTAAGGATATATCAAGAAGGCTAATTTAATCAACTTTTTAAAGGCATATTACTAAGTCTATATCTTTATATAGTAGCCGTATCATAACTGAAGATTAGCTTCTATTCCTTCAAATGACGCCGTGTGGACCTGACCATCTTTCATTGTGATTGTCACTGGACCAAAGGCTCCGCTATTCCATGGGTCCGAATATCTGATCTCTTTAATAGGGAACAGCTCGTCATCTGTAAAGTCCTCGCCGCTATCCTTAGTAATAATCTGGGATATAAGGACATATGGCTTTGAAGCATCATAAAGCTTTGGACCTGAGTTCATGCTTGCAAATATGATTATAGACTTTTCAGAATCAGGGTTTGTGCCTTTAGAGCTTACTATATCTATGTCATCCCAGCCGTCGTAAATAGTCATGGCAAGGCGTTTTGCTCTTCCCATATGGTCTTTTCCCTTAAGGATTATAGCCCTTGCTCCGCCTTCTTCCCTTTTGATAACTTCAGTTCCATTATCAGGGAAGCCGTATGAACCAAGAGTTATAGTTACTGGCCTTTTAAACAGGGCAAGCTTATCCACGCGGACTATTCCTCTTGCTACAGGGAAGTCAGCAAGGTCCATGCTCTGAACCCAGTGTCTTTCATCTTCTACTTTGTAATCAAAGAATGCTCGCCTGTACAAAATGCCGTTCCTTGATCCAGACCAAAAAACTGCATTGGGATAAAGCTTATTACCATTATGATCATCATTTATTACATACATCTGGGACTCTATAGCCAGCTTATTATCAGTAGCAGGCGTAGATTCCCAAGGGTACTTGCTGTTATAAGAGAGCTTATTGTAATTCCACATGCCATGATGGTCATCAGCCGTCTTGAATACCTTGGCGCTTCTAAGGATTGTCTCGCCGCTGTCCTTATGATTAGTGAAGCACAGTGCAGGTCCGTCAAGGACAGTTTCTTTTACTTCATGTTCTTTTAACTTGTCAAAAGAATTATCCTCTTCCTTACTGGTCCAGAAAGGGTGATCCTTTGGAAGGTGGAGACACAAAAATGCCTTACCAAGCCAGAAAGGTGATTCTGCGCAGGAATAGCCTTGGACAAGGGGCGTAAACTGACCATAAAATCCCAGGGTTGGGATTCCATTCCACATAAAATCATCTCTTGTAAGGAACTGAAGAAGCGACCCTGAACAGATGCGTCTTGCAAGTCCCGGAGCTGCATCTGAGTTTCTCAAAAACATATTTGCATCAAAGGCACTTGTTGCTGCATTTCTGTATATACAACTTCTGCCCCACATATTCGTATATCCGTCATTATCAAACATGTCGGCATAGGTCTTCATAAGGGCGTTGGAAGCTTCTTCTATTCTGGCTGCAACATATGGCATCTTCTCATAGCCGTACCAGTTGCACCAGATAGGTCCATATACGTTGAATGCCCAGCAGGAATAATAGTCAAAGCACTGACCATCTCTGTACCAGCCATCGCCAACATAGTAGTTTAGGATAGCCTGAGCATGGTCTCCCATTATCTCATCATCGATCTCATATCCGTATTTGTATAGGAAAGCAAGATCCAGCATGTTGAAAAGGCGCCAGTTCTGGGGAACTGTTGGGTTATATGCATAGCTTTTCAAAAAGGCAGCTATGTCATCTTTTTCCTTATCAGTATACCTATTCCATACTTCATCTGCGCAGGAATCAAGCCCTATTACTAAAGCGCAGGTTTCAACTGTCTGCTGAAAGGGCTTAATCGGGTCATCTGCAAACTTACCAACATGGAGCTCTTCATATGTGCCAACATATGCAGGGTCTTCTTTAAGGCAACAGCTCTTATAGATCTGATGCTTATAGTAATCCGCAAGCTTTATGCCATTTATGGTAAGCTCAGGGTCATTATGTATCATTACAGATCCTATGAAAAAAGATCTGGTGAGGCCTTCAAAAACTTCCGCCTTCTGTTCAGCAATAAGAGCTTCTCCCGTACTTGCCTTATGCGGATAGGTTACGTCTGTTTCTTTACGCGGCATAACGACAGGCTTATCTATAGAATCTATATGACCAAAAACGCCTTCAAGCATATATCTTCCAGCGTCAAGCCAGCTGTCACGAGTCAGCCCTGTGTAAGGGCTAAGTTCATAATCTGTAAATTTAGGTAACCATCTATTATCACTAGCCATATCAATGCTCCTAATGTATCTCTTTATAATCTGTGATTCATTGAACAAGAATAATATTCATCCAATATAGACCTTGGTATTTGGAATCTTCTCTACTGTTTTCCTATATAACCATTACCATATGTATGTCTCTTCACCTGTGATCCTGAATATAGCTTCGATAAGGTAGTAGTCGCCATAGATGATCGGGAACTCGTGTTCCTTGTCATGATATGCTGCTGTGCAGGATCTGAGAATATTGTCTGTTTCTGTATTCCAGTCGCTGTCCTTATCTGTAAGATAATGAAGGATTCTTTCTACTGTCTGTTCATATTTTACTGCCATTTCCAGTGCTCCATCCATCATATCTTTGCCCTCATTTTTAAGAGTCTTTGCAAGAAGGAGCATGCCGCTTGCTGCTATAGATGCAGCGCAGGAATCTGTATAATCAGGAGTTTCGGGTTGCCTAAAATCAACCTGTATTCTTCCGCTTTCTGGAGTATTTGCAGCAAAGAAGTCTGCGCATCTTACTGCTGTTTCAAGATATCTCTTTTCCC
>CAMVNV010000160.1 GCA_947168935.1 uncultured Butyrivibrio sp.
TTCATCAATCTCTTCTTTAAGAGCATTCCTTTCCTTTTCAAGCTTCTGCCACTGATCATCCAGTGCGCTTTCCTGGTTCTTAAGTCTGCAGCTTTCCTTAAAAAGAAAACGTCTAAGTTCTTCAAGAGAGTTCTGATCACCGTTGCCAAATAGCTCGTCATTACGTTTCTGATCCATGGCTCCCTCCCGTTTGCAGATAATAACTGCAACTACAAATCCGCCATCTCTCATCCGTAAGTGATGGATTACTCTGCGTCGTCTCCGAATGCAGCGTCTACGACATCCTCATCGCTTGGCATATCATTCTTGCCGGCGCCCTGGAACTTATTTATAACATCAGGCACAAGATCCAGTATCTTTGTAACTGCATCCTGATTCTTGATATTAACAAGCTTGGTCTGTCCGTTCCTTATAACAAGAACAGCTGTTGGAGACATCTTGGCTCCAAATCCACCTGCTCCTCTTTTCTTCTTCTCTTCATCCTTGGATCCTGCACCAACTCCCATTGATACATCAACCAAAGGAATAATGATAGTATCGCCAACCTTAGTGGGCTCACCTACAACAGTTTTTGCAGAAAGCATCTGTTCCATGCCTTCCATAAGGGAATCAACTATTCCGTCAAAATGCTTATTCTCCATATCTCCTCCAGCTTATGTCCTCTTATTTGCTGATAATACGATTAATTCTCTTCCAAACTTTACGTATATCTTTGTTAAAATACACTCTGGCTGCTGAAAGAACCAGCCTCCAAAGGGCAATTCTGCCTTTGATATCCATGTCAGCTTCTACGACTTTATTATCAAAATCAGGTTCAAGCTCAATATCATAGTCGATAAAAGCACTGGCAACATTTACAGCTGCAAGTACCTGAGCTGTTGTCGCAGGGTCTCCCAATCCTAATAATATATCGGCACTTACCTTCTTTGGCATGACATGTCTTAATATAAGAAAAAGATCTTTCCTGGCATACTTGTAAGCCCTTTCAAACGTAGGACTTTCAAGCGTATCCTGAATCAAATCTATTTTATCACACGCCTTAGATATTGTATAGAAAGCTTTTTCCACGGCGTTTTCAGGCTTTTCGAGGAAGTCGATAGTGCCCCAGAAAAGATCTACAAGTTTTTCTAAAAAGTCAAAAAAGCTAAAGATATCAACGTCAACATCTTCTGATTCCAAATCCTGGCTTTCTACAGCCGATCCATCAACTTCTGAATCACCATTTTTGTCGCTTTCACCTTCGCTCAGTCCTTCAGATCCAGAACTCTCAGCGTCTTCGGCATTTTCCGACCCTGCTCCATTAGATCCATCTTCAGAATTTGCACCATTTCCAGCATTTGAACTATCTTCTGAATTCAAACCATCTTCAGCATTGGATCTTTCTTCAGCATTGGATACCTCTATAGCATTTGAATCATCTGTAGAGTTTTTACCTTCAGAGTTTTCGCCCTCAGAACCAGCCTCTGATTCAGCGCCTACGCCGTCTCTGTCCAAAGGTCCGATCTCCTCAGCCTCAGAAGCATTTTCCATGGCCTGTTCAAGCTTTTTATGGCTTTTCTTACGGTCCTTTTTGATCTGCTTTTCTTCTTTTTTCCTTTTAGAATCTTCTGACTTTGGAAGGATCTTAAAGAATAGAACCTTTAGCCAGAATTCTTTGTTCTCGGGATAGCCGATTCCACCTCTGACAAGGTGCAAAAGCCATGTAAAACCGGCATCTGCCTTTATTTTCTCTTTAAAATCAAGATTTTCGTCATCCAAATCGCAGTGTTCGATCGTTCCATGCGCCTTATATCTTATAGGAACAAAAAGAACTATAAGAAGAAGCGCAATTATGATCAAAAGGATCACAAGAAGCGTAATCCCAATGATTTTTAAAATGCCAAGAATTACCCCCAGCATCAAGCGTCCTCCTTCTGTGCTCCCATTGTTTCAAGATATCCCAAAAGATCACCATCCATGCCACATTCGCTGGCTCTAACAGATATAGTCACTATCATGTCCAGAGCTTCCTTGTAGCCTGCTGTAAGGCCATATACATGAACAGGGTTATTTCTATAATACTTCTGCGTCAGAACGCCGCAGTGGACTATATCCAGCTGATCATGGCTGTTGGCAGCCCTGCAGACAGCATAAACAGACATCTGACCAGCACCATGCTGCATTTTCCATTTCACAACCGGAAAATTCCTTAAAGCTGATCCCACATATAAATTTTTATCAAATTCACAGTAATGCTTTTTCAAAAAGAATTATCTCCCATTAGATTAATTCGAAGATTGTACGGAATTAACTTTAAAGTATTCATCAAAAATACGTTTAGCAACAGGTACAGCCATGTGTCCGCCGCTACCTGCTTTTTCCATAATTATTGTAACACAAATCTGCGGATCATCCTTAGGTGCAAATCCGGTGAACCAGGCATGTGAATCTGTAGAGATTGTTGAATACTCGGCAGAACCTGTTTTACCAACAGCATTATAAGTAGAATCCTTAAGACCCTTAGCTGTACCTGATACTACTACCTGTTGCATCATATTTGTCAGAACAGCAGCTTCATCGGCAGTCAAAAGCTGGCCGTAGGTCTCTGGGCTGAATGTTTCTACAGTCTTGCCATCAGCTGACTTAACAGAAGATACAAGATAAGGCTTCATAAGAACGCCGCCATTGGCAATTGCCATAGTGATCATGTTCATATGAAGTGGAGAAACTGCTGTTGCTCCCTGTCCTATGGAGAGCTGCATCTTGTCCTGGTCAGAAAGAGATGTACTTGCTGTAGCTATGCTCTGTGAATATGGAAAATCCACAGGAAGGGCCTTATTGAACATAAGTCCGTCAAGTGTCTGGGCAAACTTGTTCTGATCAAGGGAAAGTCCGATATTTGCATAGGATGAGTTACATGACTTGGCAAAAGATGAGTAAAAATCGAGTGCACCGTGGACCTGATTGTGGTAACACTTGATAGTTGAGCCATTTACAGTCAGTGTTCCCTTACAGGAGAAGGTGTAATCATCGTAGGATGCGGGATTTTCTCTAATGTATTCAAGTGATGTAACGATCTTGAAGGTAGATCCAGGTGGATACAGGCCCTGAGTACATCTGTTTACAAGAGCAGCTGTGGTCTTGTCCTTGGAAAGTGCATCCCAGTCCGCCTTGATGGTATTAGGGTCAAAGTCAGGCTTAGATACCATTGCAAGTATGGCACCTGTCTTAGGATCAGATATAATAACAGCTCCGTTATAATCTCCAAGTGAATAATAAGCAAGGATCTGAAGGCTTGCATTGATAGTTGTATAAACGTTGTCTCCAGGAAATTTGAGGCCCTGATCATCGTAGGATGCCTTGGTAGAAAGAGAAGAATTACAATTTATAAGGTAATACTTCATGGACTTCTCAATCCCCATAGCTCCCATATCGGCATAGCCTACAACATGGGCAAACTGGTCATTGTAAGGGTATACCCTTGTCTCATTACCTGAATCATCCGTCTGAGTATATGCAAGAGTAACATCATCTGAAGAAATGATGGAACCTCTCGTATTCTCCGCCTGAAGCTGAGAAGCATATTTATTATAATCATTCATTACAAAATCAACTCTGTGAGCATAGCTGTACCAGCCTATGTATATAAGCATTACTGCTATAAGACCTGTAAAGAATACAGCTATAAACGCTATTGCTTTGTTATCTTTCAATACTAACTGCCTCCTTAGGCACATAAATTATCTTTTGGGAAAAAATATATGCCCTTATTCTCTAATATCGTAGTCTCTCATCTGAGCCTGTCTGTATCTTTCAAGTGCTTCATAATGCTCATCAACCCTGATAAGACAGGTTGCTTCATATACACCTATGGAAAGCATGGTGACCATAAGTGATGTTCCGCCATAGCTGACAAGAGGAAGGGTTACACCTGTAAGAGGTATAAACTTGGAACCACCTCCAACCGTAAGGAAGGTCTGGAATATAAGCCATACAGCAATTCCGCAGTCAACAAGCTTGGACCATCTGTCACGAAGTCTTGTAGCTTCAAAGAGTATCATCAGGAACATAGTTACCATGACAAGGATCATCGAGATACTGTATATGATTCCGAACTCTTCTGCTATTGCAGAGAAAATAAAGTCATCTTCTACATATGGAATAGTCTGAGGATTGCCCTTGAAAAGTCCGAGACCAAACCATCCGCCAGAGCTGATACCAAAAAGTGACTGTGTGAGCTGATATCCTGTGGATTCAATCGTAGACCAGGGATCAAGCCAGGCCTGTACACGTACTCTAACATGGCGGAACAAGGTAAAGCCAACAATTGCACCAACCATACCAATTCCGATACCACCAAGCAGATATACAGGATTCCTTGAAGCGATAAATACAACTGCAAGAAAAATAACAAAAAGGATCGCAGATGCACCAAGGTCTCTACTCATCATAAGAATCAGGATATAGAGCATAGCTACGCCAAAAGCAATCCCTGCTTCTTTGATAGTCGCTGCCTTATAAAACACGCATGCCAAAAAGAAAATAAAGATAAGTTTTACAAATTCTGATGGCTGGAAAGTTACACCGAAAGCGGTGAACGATATATAAGAACCATTAGTAAGAGATCCGCATAAAAGAACAACTCCGAGAAGAACTGCGCCAAGTATTGCATAGACCCAGGAAAGATTTGCTATTATCGGGAACTTGTACACAATCTCACATACAATGAACATGGCAATGATAGATACTCCGGCGATGATCATCTGCCTTACAGCCTTGCCGGAATCTATTCGCATCAGCATGATAACCGATGTCATCATAAGGAATGCCGCGTCATTGATAATAAGTCTGTTACCATCAGGAAAGAATGCACTGAACAAGAGCAGCAGACACGAAAGGATGAGAGCTATACCTATTCCATAGAAAATATAGTTTAGATTACCTGTTCTTAAAACGATGGTGGTAAAACTTAAAAAAAGAATTACGACCAGCATGATGTACTGAAATGCATAAAGCGGAATTCTCTTCTTTTCACTCTTGAATTTAAGTGAGACGAAACCGCACAAGGCATATAAAAGACTAAGTATAGCAATAATATACTTAGAAATCTCAACAATATATAACTTCATCTAGATTTAATATCTCCCCATTTTAACAGTAATTTGGAATAAGACTATATATCTTATTCCACGCCTCTTTTATAATGTCCTGTGGTGTAGTCCTTATAAGGAACTTCTACATCTCTGCCACCAAGAACATCCTCCCAAAAGGTAAGGATACGCTTTGCATCCTGCCCTTTTTCAATAGTCAGATCAACTCTGAAAGCAGCGATCTTCTTTTCTCTCGAAAGGCTTTCAGCCTGTTTGTGAAGAGAAAGCGGAACGCTATTGTAAATAATATTAAGACATTGCCGGCAGTCTGTCAGCACTTTCATAGAATTATTTTTTCTATCTGTAATAGTTTCATATGCTGAAACGTTCATGCCCATCTTGCCTGAGCAGTTATTTGTAGTCTTCTTAACGCAGCCTGCTGAGACCATCATAGGAATATATCCATACAGACAGGTCGAAAAAGTGCCCTCTGCATTAGAAAGAAGCTCACCTATCTCATGCCTGTTAAGTTCGTATGGGATACAGCCCTCGTCTGCACCTGTTTCTGTAAAAAACATATTGGCTGCGCCGTGGTTCCACATGTATAAACCATAGTCGCAGATTATTTTGCCATCAAAAAAGTCATCTTCATTAAGAGAAAGATATGCAAGCTCTTCCATGTTCCTTACAAGGAAGCCCCCCAGAAAAGACTTGCCTGATTCCCAAATACTTCTGATATCAGCTGTTCCATGAAGCATCTTCTCATCACGCATCATGAAAGGAAGTGCTGCGAAAATATCAGTATTCTGTGAAAGTTCCTGAAGGGACTTTGGTATTTCATCAAGAAGCAGGTGGTAATCGACATAGATTCTTGAAGGAATCCCTGACATAGATCCAATCGCTTCAAGCTGGTCACGGGTTGTGACCAATATATGTAATTGTTTATTTATCTTTGTTGCCATATATAACCTCTATGATTAAGGTCTATTTCTTCAACTCATCCAAAAGCTTATCCGCAGCCTGTCTTCTAAGTTCGTTAAGCTCTTTGACTGGCATAAATATTCCAGGTTCGCCTTCGTCCATATCAATAGTAAGGTCCTGAGACTTAAGTTCAAAGAAAGTATCACCTAGCTTCATGATCCTGTTCTCTATATCTTCTTTAAGCATTGGACGCTTGGATGCTTCCTGAACCACCTGACCTGACACTGTGACTGATACGTCGTCACAGGAGAATGTAAGCATGGACTCGCATCCGGGGTGGAAATAACCGTAAGCAGATATGCTGCGCTTCTTTTCCCCAGTAAGGTACTGATCCTTGATCTTTGCTATAAGGGCTTCGTCTGATCCGCTGTAGCTTGGAGATGACAAGGTTACCATATCTCTTGAGTTGTGTCTTTCGTAGTAGCCCTGGCTTATCTCTGTTCTTAAATACAGATGACGCAGAATGTTAAGGTCTGCTTCTGATACCCTAAATGGCGCATCGGGATTTTCAAGGAACTTATCTATATACTTTCTGTATACAGAGACTACACCTGCCACGTACTCAGGCTTCTTCATGCGACCTTCGATCTTAAAAGAGTCAATACCGGCTCTTATAAGGCTTGGAATAATCTCTA
>CAMVNV010000161.1 GCA_947168935.1 uncultured Butyrivibrio sp.
CGTGTCATCCATGCCATAGCACCGCTCTGGCATTTGATAGCTTCGCCGGCATTCATGTTAAGTGTTAACACTGTAAATGGCTGATTTAAAATCTGATACTGCATCTCAATACCTCCATAGAAAAAAACCACCGCAACAATAATATTATACCTTTTATATAGATTATTTACCATAACTCAAGTAAATAACCCTTTTGATCTTTTCCTAAATATGTATATAAATACAATACTAAACACTATATATAGTATAGGCATCTATAATACTGATATTTACTTAAAAGATTACTTGTATATGTTATTCCGTTAACCTATAATGTACATACGGAGGTAAGTTATTATGAAAAATCGTGTAATTATCAAGTCCCTGGTGCTTGCTATAAGCTTAAGTGCTGTACTGATAACCTATGGATGCGGCGATGCTGCAAAAGATACTACAGATACAACTGATCCCCAGGCTACCACCGAATCAAATGAAACATCTGACACTGATAACACTGAAGATGCCGCTTTAGAAACTACCGAAGCTCCTACTGCCGAAGCAACTGAAGAAGTTCCGGAAGAAACTTCTGATACCGAAGTCGACACAGGCGCTATCTATCAGCAATTTCTTAATGATGAGCTTGAATACGACGGAGAGCTGTTTTCTGCTAAATACAGCTACTTACTGGAAGACTTCGAGATGATTCCGGCAGGATATTACTACGACGTTGATGAAGACGGTGTAGATGAACTTCTCATCGCAACATTTTATTATGGCTTCGATATATATGATGTAAGAGACGGAGAACTCGTCCTTTTGGATTACGGCGATGGAACTTCAGATACATGTTCAGTCTTCTATGGCGAAGGTCATACCTATGTAGCACACAGCGACTTCCTTCATTCAGGAAGACAGACCCTTACTCTTATCAGATATGATGAGAATGGTGATGTGGTTGAGATGATCTCTCTTGCAGCCATTTACGAAGATTCTGAAACTGATACTTATGATGAAAACAGCCAGTTTTCATATAATGAAAATGCTATAACCATGGAAGAATATGAAGACTATATGCTTTTGTATCAGGCAGTTGATGTTGATGATATGACAAAAGCAGAAATAGACGAATCTTTATTCGAATGATAAGTAATGCTATTATTCTTTTGTGAAAAAACAAACCCGCAGCTGCCGATCTATAGCAGCTGCGGGTTTTTGATTACATCTGTGCGTATTCTTCTTTGGTGAAGTACTGTGTAGATTTCAGGTACTTAGGAATATCCTTGGATTCTCCGTTGATCCTGATATCTGCATACTTATTAGCGATCTCGAGTACATACTCGTTCTGATCAGTAGGAAGCTTACCTACGATTGTCACTCTGATCTTACAATATTAGTACTACTTTATCCGATTTTGAAGCAATGAGCAACGAAAAGTTTATATTTATTCATCTTCACTGTAAGCTCCTGATCTTATCCTTAAGTCTGTCAACTTCAGCGCCGTATTTTGCATCCCAGTCAGTGCGCAGAAGGTCGAGCTGCTTCTGATAATAGCCTGCTGCCCTTTTATTGTCTCCCATGCGGATGCAGCAAAGTGCCATGGACTCGAATGGATCTGTGTAGCGGGGCTTATCCATACAATCGAAGGTCATCTGCCAGTACTCTATAGCTTCTTCATACTTCTCATGGTGTGAAAATGTATTGGCTATTGAGAAAAGAACTCTCCAATTATCCTTGAACTTTTTAGAAAGCTTTTCATAGTCTTTTCTTGCAGCTTCAAATCCCTCTTCATGCTCTTTGATGAAAACTTCATAGAAGTCGTTCAGTTCATCTGGGTTCACTTCTCTTGATTCTTTCAAAACTTCTCTTGCTTCACGAAGGCGGCCGTCATCTATAAGATTATCGAGAAGGTAAAAATAGATTCTCTTGTTTTCGGGATTAGCACGAAGGATCCTGCGGAGCTCTTCGATAAGATCATGGTGGTTGGAAGCAGCCCAGTCAAAAAGTTTACCATTACTGCCAAAACATATATTATTGATATCTCCCTTTTCGTTTGGCATAAGTTCAAGAGCTTTCTTTGCATATCTTACAGACTTCTTCTTAAGACAGTCCCCCTGATAACGATAAAGGTCTGCAAGAAGTGACACTGCATCGTGATTAGTTGGATCAGCCTCTGCTTCTTTCATAAGAAAGCACTCTTCGCTTTCAAACTCGGCGTTGGTAAGGAGCTTTCCAAATTCTATTTTCTTGCCGATGCTTTCATATCTTTTTTCTGTGGAATACTCAAAGAGATCATCTATCTGTACTCCGAAAATGGATGCAATGTCAGGAAGCATAGTCATCTCGGGAAGTGAGCTGTCTGTCTCCCATTTGCTTACGGCCTGGCTTGTAACATCAAGCTTGTCTGCAAGGTCTTTCTGAGATAATCCCTTCGAGCGTCTTAATTCTTTAATCTTCTGTCCTATTGTTTTCATATAATAGTCTCCTGTCCTTGAATGTTGTGTTTGGAATGTTTATGTTCAATCTTGTGACTTAGATGCATCGTTTAGATCATGATCTTGTGATTACATTGTATAAAAAAGAAAACCAACCAGCAATTTCAAAATGGTTGATTTTTTGAAACCGTTGGTTGGTTTTGATTATAGTAATGTGATTTCTTGATACTACGTATTCTTATTGGCTTTATGCGCTTGTTACTTCTGCACCTTCCAAGAAGCTAACAACAGGCTCGATATACTTAATGTCAGTAGCATCGAAGGACTTGGAAAACATCTCTCCCATACTCTTTTCCCTATCAGTGGCATTCTTCTTGTTCTTAAGGGAGCTTGCAAACATCTTCATAATCATTCTTGTAGCGATGTTCATTTTTTCATAATCAAGTCCGCCCTGGCAATAAAAAGCCTTGATGTAACTGCTCTGCTCTTCAGATAAGAGGCCGTCCATAGCCTTCTTTGTTTCCTGATCGTCGCTGTATCCTGCTCCGACAGCTATAACTGCAAGCTTCTTATTCTTCCAGTTTGAAGCCTTATCAAGAAACCAGTTTGCCTTAACAACCTTGCCCGCACTAAACCATCCGGCGTAGACTATAGCATCGTAGGGCTCAAAAAAGCTGTCATCATTTTTCTGTACTTCTTTAATATCAAATAGTTCTCCATGTATTCTGTCAGAAAGCCATGTTGCATATCTTTTCGTAAAACCTGTCTGAGATGTGAAAATTATTGCTGTTTTCATCGCTTTGTTGCATCCTTTCTATTTGTATTATTTCTATTCTTTTAGAATCATTGCTTCGATCTCAATAATATCACTTTCAGGAAGGTCTTTTAAATTTATCCTTAATAATGATGAATCTCTTTTAAATTTTCTGTTATCTGGTCAAATACATTTTTAGCGCTGATTCTCTCAGGAAGTCCTACAAATGCACCGACGTGGGTTTCAACAGTGATATCTTTTCCGTCCACACTAATTGCATCGTGATTGCTTCCGACCTTCTCTACAATCTCGTCTGCATGAGATTTGTCGCTGCTGCCTGTGAAGACTACAAACTCATCTCCTCCGATGCGAAGGAATATGTCATCGTCATTGCAGGCATCCTCAATTCTTCTCATGGTCTCGAGTATCACAGCATCTCCTGCCTTTAAACCATAGTTATCATTGACAGCCATTAGCTCCTTAATGTCAGCACAGACATATGCGAAGTCTCTTCTTTGTCTTAAAACATCGTACAATTCCGTGATGTCGTATCGTGTTCCGCTCATAAATGTACCCTCCACTGGATTCAACATTTCCGCAGAGAACTTTGGAGTATGACCGGTGAAGTGTCTCTTTTTCCGATACTCGCTTGGAGTTATCATCCAGATCTGCTGAAAGCCTCTGGTGAAACTCTCATGGTTAGAATACCCGTATTTTAGGGCAATATTAAGGATGCTATCATCTGTCTCGATCAGATCCTTTGCAGCGCAGGTGAACCTGCGCCTTAGCAGGTATTCCTTAACCGGCATGTGGAATACGTACTTAAAGCGCTTCTGAAGGCTTGATACGGAGATCCCGCACTGCTTTGCGATCTCTTCGACAGATAGCTCTCCTGCGATATTCGCTTCAATGTACTCAAGTACATCCATGAGCACTTCTACACTATTAGCCATACTTAAGCCCCTTGTTTTTCAGCTACTTATCGGTCCGATATGCAACTACCGCCAGTCGTACGCCTGACAGTAATTACAATTATGTTATAGCATCCAGGGTGGAACGCTTTCTTGACTTTTTGCGGATATTTTTCTTAATTTTGGGAAAAGACCTTTTTTCTTATCTCTTCAAGTTCAGAGATGGTGAATTCTATGGGAGTTGCATTATCAACTGCTATAGTGTGAGAGTTCTCAAATGGAAGATTTTCGCGCATGACAATAAGTGTCATGATGACTGCGCCATGGGATATAACAAGGATGTTATCATCTGAAGATGTGTCATTATGGTCAAAGATATAATCCAAAGCCCCAAATAGCCTCTCCATAACCATCTGATATGACTCGCCTTCAGGACTTTTGTTATATCTCTTGTATGAATTCCAGTTCTGGAGTTCTTTAGGATACAAATCATGGATTTCTTCCCATGTGTGACCTTCAAACAGTCCAAGATTCATCTCCTCTAGGCCGTTTACGATCTCATACTCTGTGTGGAACTTATCGCCTACTATCTGAGCGGTCTGCACTGCTCTTTTTTGATAGCTTGTGTAGATCTTTGAAAAGCGAATATTCTTTTCCTTTAGATTCTCACACAGCTGCCCTGCCTGAAGGATTCCTGTTTCGTTAAGGGGAATATCAGTTGTGCCCTGCACTTTCCTTAGGATATTCCAATCTGTCTGTCCATGTCTTGCAAAATATACTTTCACTTAGGCTCCCTTTTGTTAATATACAACTAATCGTATGCGAATTTACTGATATCATGCGTATTTCATAATTATAGCGAAGATGAATATAGGCTACAATACGAAACAGCGGCCAATCCGATACTTCCGTTGAATCGTGGACAAATTTAGTGTATAATTTAGCCACAGAAAGGAGTGTGTAATATGCAAATAGTTCCAATGAGAGATTTAAAGAACACTGTTGAAATTGAACGTTTGTGCTCAGAATCTGGAGAGCCCGTATTTGTAACTAAGAATGGTTATGGAAGACTTGTAGTAATGGACATAGATTATTATGAACGTACTATGCGTAAGATAGATGAGGCACATCTTGTAAATAAAGGAATTGAAGACTATGAGTCCGGCCGAGTTGTTAATGGAAAGAAATCTTTGGCAAAGTTGAGGAAAAAGCATGGCATCTAATGGATATGATTTTGTTTTGACCAAAACTGCTGAAGCTGATTTCGATGAAGCGTTGACATACATTTCTGAAGTAACGGTTCTTTACTACTTCTTTGAATTCCATGATGCCTCAACTCCTCCTATAGTCTTCTGAAACTTTACAATTCCTTGATAAAAAACCTGTTCATCGTCGCATGCACAACGCCTGCAGGCTTCTCTATCTCTTTATATCCGCACTTCTCATATACATGAATTGCTGCCGCGAGATTATCATGAGTCTCAAGATACATGCGCTTATACCCAAGCTCTTTTGCCTTAGCTTCTATCAAAGAAATCAGCTTATAGCTTAAGCCTGCTCCTTTAACTTCATCTGCTAAATAGAGTTTTTGAAGTTCGCAGCAGTCATCAAAAAACTCAAACTTTGCAAGACCAATGCCACCTATAAGCTTATCACTGTCATCAGTCACAACATAGTAATAGCGCTTAGCATCATCTGCCAGATAGAAATCACTTAGATGATTAAGATTGTCATCAAAGTAGACTGTTCCTGGGATATCTAAATTATGCTTTTTTAAGTTAACTCTGATCAGATCCGCCAGCGCGAGATCATAATCAGGTTTTAGTTTACTGATCTTCATTTTCCCATCCTTTGCAGACATCACACCAGCCTTTAGCCCCAGTAACTGCTTCGAGTTCTGAAGGGGTTACCTTAACCGAAGTAAACTCGTTGCCTCCCGCAGGATGGACATATTTAAATCTCTTCATTGAAATATCCAGCCAGATAGGAATGCCATCAGCCACAGCAAAAGGGCATACCCCGCCCGGCTGAAAACCTATTATGCTCTCCACCTGATCTCTTGGAATCATGTGTGGCTTAGTGTGGAACAAAGATTTAAACTTCGAGCTATTGACCTTGCCATCGCCTGCCATAACAACAATCACAGGCTTTTCATCAACCACAAAAGACAAAGTCTTTGCAATCTCAGGCTCTGTGCAACCTATCTGCTGTGCAGCATGCTCTACTGTATCAATTGTTTCTGTATGCTCAGTTAGCCTATCCCCAAGGTTATTTGAGACAAGGAACTCTTTTACCCTTTCATTGACCATTTCTACTTATCCGTCCTCCTTGAAAAACAAACAATTGTCTATGCTACCATTATATTCTTGGCAAGGTCTATTCCGTGTATGTTTTTTCCTATGGCTGATGATAGTCTGCGGTTATATCCTTTCCACTGCGGTCCCAGAACCAAGTATTTCTAAGAATAGTCTGTCAAGTGCTGACCAGTCCTTATTGTGATCATCAGGTAAACTGTCAGCAATTTCCTTCTGTTTTTCTATTTCCGATTCAATGAACGCCTTGATTACCGGAAGCTGCGGATTCTCTTCCTTCTCTGTTG
>CAMVNV010000162.1 GCA_947168935.1 uncultured Butyrivibrio sp.
TCTTCATCTCCTTGGGGTTGTGAGTATGTGAGTGCGGGTTGCCATGAGGCTGGCTTTGACCTTCATCGTCATGGTCATGATGATCGTGGCTGTGGCCTTCGTGATCGTGGTCGCGATGATCGTGGCTATGGCCTTCGTGGTCGTGGTGATCGTGGCTGTGGCCCTTGTGGTCATGATCGTGTACTTCATGGCTGTGGGTGTACTCATTGCCATTTTCATCAATATGCGTATGAACACTATTAACTTCTAACTTTTTCATAGGCCTATCACCTTCTATTCGTTATAAAAAGCAGCTAACCGTAAACTATATTGGACCAAAGATTACAATATCAGAAAACTTTTTTATAAATTATCCTTGGAATTGCGAAACATCTTGTTTCGCAATCCTTGCACCGGGGAACATCCTATAGAACTGATGCATCTTATAAAAAAACAGCCTCAAAATACGTTACCATAATGATAACATCTTTTAACCCGCTAAAAAAGCTGATAAAACCATACGATTTTACCAGCTTTTCATCATCTGTTCACCTTATAAGGTCACTCAACCTTATCGATTGTTCCGTCCTTTTTAACTACTTCTACTGTGCATCCAAAACCAAATGCTGCGATAGCACCTGCGATGAATGCCCAAGGAGCAGCTACTACACCTACAACGCCCCCGATAATACCTACGTTGACAGGTAAGCTGAGAAGGATCTCATCTTTGCGACGGATCTGAACCTTTGTTACATTGCCCTCTTCAACCCTAGCTTTGATCTTATCAATTATATCCTGAACCTCTGTATTGTCTTTTTCAGGAGTAAGATATTTGATCGCATCTTCATAGTTACCATCAGTTTCTTCAAGAGCCTTCTTTGCTGTCTTAAAATCAACGCCAGTTGCATCAATGACCTTTTCTACTGCTTCAAGTGTAATATCCATCTTTTTATCTCCTTTCACTTTGCAATTGTCTGTGGATTATGTATGTTAAAGGAGTTTCCATTTTCGCTGATGACCATTTGCTGCTTTAAGCTCTGTATCACGGGCAAGTGATCATCTCAGATAAATATTAACTCCGCTTACATGATAATTTTATCATCTGAAATAAAATAAAAAAGGTGCAAAAAATGCGAAATAAAGTCCCTTAATTCCGCACCTTGTAATACTTCCATGTATTACAAAACAGGTGCTAGATGACATCCTGTATCTCCGCACCTTGAAATACTTCCATGTATTTCAAAACAGGTGCTAGATGACATCCTGTATCTCCGCATTTTCGTGCTAGTACACCCTCTCGTCTATTATCTCCTGAGAAAGAATAGTCACTTTGTAGGTATTTCCATCAATCCTTGTAGAATAAACCGTTCTGTCTGCAGAGAACTGGCTTTCAAGCACATAACTTTCCTTCTGAAGATAAGTATTGTTCTCAAGGCAGGCAATTGTCTGAGTTAGTACTGGTCCATAAAGAGGATTACACTCTGTATCCACCGCAATAGTACCATCGAGAGTAAGGCTTAAGCCTTCTTTGGTCGAGTCAAAAGAAATGATCATAACTTCCCCATTACCAATATCATTTCCTATCTTGTAGCCGGCATCCTTAAGCGCCTCTATAGCACCATAAGCTTCGTTATCGTTCTCGCAGTAGACAACATCTATCTTGTAGCCATATTCCCTGATCATCTGCTCCATGACTTCGCGGCCCTTGGCCTTAACGAAGTCTCCGCTTTCTGCCGCAAGCAGATTCCAGTTTTCATGGGCATCAACAGCATCCAAAAGAGCTTTACTTCTTCCGATCTGGGCAGATGCTCCAAGAGTTCCCTGAATATCTATTATTCCTATCTCTTTATCAATACCTTTTTTGCCAAGAAAAGCATCAAGCCATGCGCAGGCTCTTGCGCCTTCAAGGTAGAAATCAGCACCAACCCAGGCCGTATATAAAGAATCATCCTCAACGCTAACACGCCTGTCAACGATGATTACTGGGATTCCTGCTTCTTTAGCTTCAAGAAGCGCCCCCTCCCAGCCTGTCTCGACGATGGGGTCAAGGATGATATAGTCAACATCCTGATCGATAAACTCTCTGATAGCCTTGAACTGATTCTCCTGCTTCTGCTGGGCATCGTCAAAGATGAGGTTATAGCCATTTTCTGTTGTAAATGCTGAAACAATAGAATTAGTGCAGGCAAGACGCCAGTCAGACTCTGCTCCTATCTGGGAAAAACCGACTGTGATAGCATCGCCTGTATTTACATAAATACCTGATTCGTTAAGCGACTCTGCATCAGACACATCATTGAAGGAAGAATCAAAAGACCCAGCCTCCCCCTCTGACTCACCGGTTACGCCAACATAGTCCTGAAGAAGCGACGAATTTGAATCCGTGCAACCACTTAACATTACTGAAAGAATACTTAATATAGAAAAAGTTGATACTGCTCTTCGAATTGACATACACCCCTTAAACAACACGCAAGCACCTTCCTATGCAGTAATTTAACTCATATATTAAATTATACCAAAAATCCCCGACTCAGGGCCGGGGACTGTGTTTTTATTTTGCTTTTTTGGTTCGAAGTGAAGCTGCGATGCTCTGAATTACAATGAAGAGGAACAACAGCGCCGCTGTAAGGATATTGGGCCATGAGCTTGCGAGCTTACCATTAGTCTTAACGATAGATGAGATTGTTCCGTTGATAAGTACACCGAAGAAGGAACCGATGACATTACCAACACCGCCTGTAAGAAGCGTTCCACCGATAACCGCAGATGAGATCGCATCCATCTCAAGTCCGAGTGCCTGCTGAACTGAACCTGACATTGTATTAAGACAGAAGCAGATTCCGCCAATAGAGCTGAGGAAGGAGGAAAGGATGTAGGTCTTCATCTTGATCTTTTTAACATTAAGACCCATCATTGCAGCTGACTGTGCATTACCGCCTACTGCATAAAGGCTTCGTCCAAATCTTGTATACCTGAGCATCAGGAAGATGAGGATCAGCACGCACAAAGCGATAACAACGCCAACTCTCACGTAAGGAGCCATGTACACGCCTTTACCATTTACATATCCGCCAAATGGAAGTTTGATCTTGATGTTTGCTATGTCGTAAAAGGCTTTGTTCATGTCCTGAGTGATGGATACCTGCTCAGTACAGATAACTGCTGTCATACCTCTGGTAAAGAACATTCCTGCCATGGTTACGATGAAGGGCTGGATTTCAAGGTAACCGATAAGGTATCCCTGTATCGCACCAAATATCAGTCCTATAACAAGAACAATTACTATCATTGGGAATGCACCGATTCCGCTTCTCATTCCTGTTGCAAGAAGCATACAGTCCATGGCTACAAGTCCGCCGACTGAGATATCGATTCCCGCTGTGAGCATTACGCAGGTAAGTCCGCATGCAACACAGATAAGACCTGCATTAGTGATAAGGATATTCAAAAAAGTCTGAAGATGTGTAAAACCTTTACTTCCATAAGCTATACAACCACCTGCATACAGAACAACAAAGAGGATGATCGTAACTATAAGAAGGATGGTATGGCTATTTAAAGCTTTTTTCTTAGATACTGTCCCTGCGCTCATACTCTAGCCACCTCCTTTGCTGCATTTCTTTTCCTAAGGTAAGCCTTAATAGGTGGTGACTGGATAGCAACGATTATGATAACGATGATCGCCTTGAATACAGGAGCCTGGTCTGTTGAAACGCCGAGGGCGTACAGAGTTGTGGTAATGGCCTGTATTGTGTATGCACCTACGATAGAACCTGCAAGGGAGAACTTACCGCCTCCAAGAGAGTTACCGCCAAGTGCTACTGCAAGGATGGCATCCATTTCAAGATAAAGACCTATGTTGTTGGAATCGGCTGATGTAATTCTGGATGAGTTTACGATTCCGGCAATTCCTGCAAAGAGGCCGCAGATAACGTATGTAAGGAAGATGATACGCTTTGAATTAAGACCTGCGATACGGCTTGCTTTTGAATTGATACCAACTGACTGAATGTAAAGGCCAAGTGCTGTTTTCTTAAGTACTATGGACAGAACACATACACAGATAGCTGTGATGATAAAAGGTGTAGGGATCGGTCCAATGAAACTACCAAATATACCATAAGAACCATTTCTTATATAAACGATAAGGTCGTTACAAAGAAGAAGTCCTATAGCTCTTGCTGCCGAATACAGGATTAGCGTCGCGACCATGGGCTGGATATGTAGGTGCGCCACAAGGAATCCGTTGAAGCATCCGCAGACACATCCCATAAGAAGGCCGCCAAGGATTCCTACGAAAAGCGGAACTGCAAGCTCATTGGTAGATGATACGCCATAGCCTGCAAGGAGCATACAGCAAAAAGATGCTGAAAGACTCATTACAGAACCAACGGAAATATCAGTTCCCGCTGAGCTGGATACTACCAGCGTCATCCCGAGCGCCAGTATGGCAGCTTCGCTTCCCCTATTAAGAATATCGATTATACGGCCATACAGAATTGTTCCGTTACTGGTCGTATTCTGAAGTCTTATGATGAAGAATCCTAAAGGATTAGCTCCAGTTGCTGCATCATGTATAATGTTTACTGCCATTACAAGGATTAGTGCTATGATAGGAAGGAAAAGAGGTGACTTCCTGATCCTTGCAAGGAAGGACTCTTTAGATTTTTTCTCATTACTCATTTTCCTTACCTCCCGCAATAACTTTCATAACGTGATCTTCGGTCAGATCCTCGTCAATTTCCCCGACTTTAGCCCCATCTCTCATGATAACCATACGGCTGCAGGTTCTTATCATCTCTGATATTTCTGATGATATGAACATGATGCTCTTGCCTTCTTCTGCAAGCTGAAGGACAAGTTTCTGAATCTCTGTCTTGGTTCCTACGTCGATACCTCTTGTAGGCTCGTCCAGAATCAGGAAATCAGGGTCTGTTGCAAGCCATCTTGCAAGAATAACTTTTTGCTGATTACCGCCTGAAAGCTGCTTAACAAGGGTGTCTCTGCTAGGAGTTTTGATTGACAGGATATCAATATACTTGTCTGCTATCTCATTTTGCTGAGCCGGAGACAAGAGCTTGAACATTCCGTTCTTAGCCTGAAGAGCAAGAATGATATTGTCCTTAACAGACATATCTTCGATGATTCCTTCTGCCTTTCTATCATCAGGAAGAAGGCCCATTCCCTTGTTCATTGCATCTATTGGCTGATTTATCTTAACTTCCTGTCCCTTAACTTTAAGGGTTCCGGTATTTGCTTTATCAGCACCATAGATCGTTCTTACAAGTTCGCTTCGGCCAGATCCAAGAAGGCCGCCTACGCCTACTACTTCGCCCTTGTGAACATCAAGGTCGAAGGGCTTAACGGTTCCTGTATGGCTAAGTCCCTGTGCACTTATGATGACTTCATCACTTCTCTTACCTGCTGTATCTGACTTGATCTTAGCAAGGTCATCAAAGTCTTTTCCCATCATAGCTGCTACAAGTTTAAGACGAGGCAGATCTTCTACCTTGTACTCACCAACGAGTTTACCGTTTCTAAGTACTGTGATCCTGTCACAGACTGCATATACCTGTTCAAGGAAATGAGTTACGAATATAATTCCAACGCCTTTATTTTTCAGCATTCTCATAAGGCCGAAAAGTTTTTCAACTTCTTCGTCATCAAGTGAAGATGTAGGCTCATCAAGGATGAGTACCTTACATTCCATATCTACAGCTCTTGCTATAGCAACCATCTGCTGAACTGCAAGCGAGTAATTTTCCAGATTTTGAGAAACATCTACTGCTATTCCAAGATCATCCATGAGCATTGCTGCTCTTTTGTAATATTGTCTTCTGTCGACTGTTTTAATTTTTGTAAGTGGTTCTCTACCAATAAAAAGATTCTCTGCTACAGAAAGATTGGGGCAGAGATTAACTTCCTGGTATACTGTTGATATACCTACGTCTTGAGCATCCTTTGTAGAATGATTACGAACCGGGCCTTCAATCCCGTCTATATGTATTTCTCCGGCCTCAAAGTCATTGATACCTGTAAGACATTTGATAAGTGTAGACTTTCCGGCTCCGTTTTCTCCCATCAGCGCGTGAATCTCTCCCTTTCGAAGAGTGAAATCTACGTCTTCAAGAGCCTTGACACCGGGGAATGTCATACTGATCCCTCTGGCTGTCAGAACAACACTTTCTTCCATGCGCGCCTCCCTTTACTCATTTGATCTGGTCAGATTCTTTTTTCTTATATTCTTTTTGAATAATTTTTATACTGTTCAATTATTCTAAGAATTTTCTCTTTTCAAAAGGCCAGGACCTGACCCGGACCTGGCCTTTTGTTGATGAAGGTCTTTTCCAGACCTCTTATTAAATTGAATATGACATCCAATTTAGAATTTCTTTTTACATATCCGATCCAGGGATCAGATATATCTTTTGCCAATTAATACTGAGCTTCGATAACAGCATCTGTAACTTCTGTCATTTCCTGAGCTTCGCCGTTGATTGAGAATTCAACGATTGCATCAGGAAGAGCATACCAGTGCTCAGGCATGTAAACTTCTGTCTCAGGTGTGCCACCGCTAATAAGTGTCTTGATAACTTCCTCAACTGTAGGAGCTGCAAGAGGGTTACACTCAAAGTCTGCAGTGATCTTGC
>CAMVNV010000163.1 GCA_947168935.1 uncultured Butyrivibrio sp.
GCTCGTCGGGCTCATAACCCGAAGGTCATAGGTTCAAATCCTGTCCCCGCTACTCTGTGCCTTGATAGCTCAGTTGGTAGAGCAACGGACTGAAAATCCGTGTGTCACCGGTTCGATTCCTGTTCAAGGCACTCTTTTTTTATCTAAAACACAAGACGTTGTTCTTGTGTTTTTTTATTGCGCTGGCAAGAATATGGTATAATTTAAGGGTTAAATACTTTTAGATATTTGGAGATACCTTTGGGAGAATTATGGGATAAGCTGACAGAGCTGTCGAATAGTGAAATGTATCCTTTTCACATGCCTGGACATAAGAGGAATACTGATAGCTCTATGAGCACAAACTTTTTGTTTGATCATGACATTACAGAGATAGATGACTTTGATAATCTTCATGATGCAAGCGGCTTGCTTTCTACCTGCCAGAAGAGGGCTAACGACCTGTATAAGGCCGGTGAAACCTTTTTTCTTATAAATGGATCAACCTGCGGTGTTCTGTCCGCTGTATCAGCTGTAACGAAGGATGGAGATGCTATTCTTACTGCAAGGAACTGTCATAAGTCTTTATATCACGTCGCATATCTTCGCAATTTGAATTTGGAGTATTTATATCCTCAGTATGTTAGCGGGTATGACTTTTGCGGATCAGTTAATCCCAAGGACATTTCAGAAGCTCTTTTGGATAATGCCGATATTAAGGCTGTGTTTATCACATCCCCTACCTATGAGGGAGTATATTCTGATATCAGGAAGATTGCTGATATTGCACATTCACATGGTATTCCGCTTATAGTAGATGAAGCTCACGGAGCACACCTTGATATTGCAGAGGGTATGCCGGAAGGTGCTATAGCACAGGGAGCAGATATTGTAATACACAGCCTGCATAAGACCCTTCCATCAGTAACACAGACTGCGCTTTTGCATGTTAACGGGGATCTTGTTGACAGGGACAGGCTTAAAAGGTTTCTAAGAATCTATCAGTCATCCAGTCCGTCTTATCTGATGATGGCTTCAATAGATGACTGCATATCATATATGACGCAGCATGGAGATGAATATACTAAGGCTCTTTTGACATATCATGATCAGATACTTGATGCGGCTAAAAGTTTGAAGCATTTGGAAGTACCAGGATATTCAGTTGTTAATGATCCGTGTAAGATTGTTATCTCCTGTCAAAATACTTTGATATCCGGTTTACAGCTATATGACCTTTTAAGGACCAGATACGGCCTACAGCCAGAGATGGCCTGTAAGAGCTATGTTCTTATGATAATTACTGGTATGGACACCAGGAAGGGCATAGAGAGGCTAATAGAGGCCATAGAAGATATAGATGCTTCAATTGAAGCAAGGGCCAAAGGAGCTTGCCCCAAAGAGTCAGTTAAAGAGACAAGGGTAGATGAAATTGATATTTGCAATAAGGTCGTAGAGAATTGCTATGATACATCAGATTTTAAGCCTTTAGTTTTAAATAAAAAGATGTCTCTTAAAGAGGCCTGGGATAGTGAGCATGAGTATATTCAGCTGGATAACTCAGTCGGTAGAATATCTGGAGATTTTGTAAATCTGTATCCTCCGGGGATTCCGCTAGTCGTACCAGGAGAAGAGATCACAGAAAGTCTAATTAGATCGATAAAAGAAAATCTGGCTAAAGGCCTTAATGTTCAGGGAATAAAGCAAAGATCACAAATTAGGGTGGTGGTGTAAAAACGCCACGGCCCGGAATGAGGATAAAATGGGTAAAATAGTTCTGCTCATGGGAAAGAGCACAACAGGCAAAGATACTGTATACAAGAATCTTCTTGAAAGAAAAACATGCAATCTCAAAAAGGTTGTTTTATATACTACAAGACCTATGCGTGACAAAGAAGAGAACGGGGTTCAGTACTTCTTTTGTGATGAAGAGGGTTATCAGAAGTTTTTGAATGACCGAAAAATAATAGAAGGACGTACTTATGATACATGCTATGGACCATGGCGTTATTTTACCGTAGATGACGGTCAGATCGATCTTGAGTCAGGAAGCTCACTAATGATCGGCACTCTTGAAGCTTATGAGTCCATGGTCAGATATTTTGGTAAGGACAAGGTAGTTCCTGTTTATATCGAGATCTCTGACAGAATCCGCATGGAACGTGCCATGCACAGGGAAAATAAGCAGGAGCACCCTAAGTACGATGAGATGTGCCGCAGATATCTCGCAGACGAAGAGGATTTTTCTGAGGAAAAAATCAAAGCGGCAGGCATCACAAGAAGATTCAATAACGAAGGCACTATAGACCATATTCTTGATGAGATAACAGAGTATCTCAAAGAAATGGGTGTTTAAGACTAGAATACAGGTAAGCCCTGCAAATCTTGAAAAGGAGGTGCTGGTATGGATATAAAGATAGGTCAGGTTGGACAGACTCAGCAGGTACAGCCTACAGAAGCATCGCAGCCTATTGACGATCAGTTCAAATTCACACTGGCATCCAAGCTTGAAGATACAACTCTTGCAGACCGTCTCACGACAATGATGCAGGATATTCAGCAGCAGGGCAAGCTGATCGGCAAAAAGCACGATATCAGGGATATGCAAAGATACAGGAAGCTAATTAAGGAGTTCCTGAACGAAGTCATAACGAGATCCCACGCTTTTTCCAGAGAGAATTTTTTGGACAGAAAGGGAAGACATCGTGTATATGGCATAGTAAGGCTGGTCAATGAAAACCTGGATGCCCTTACGCAGGAACTTTTTAAAGATGAAAAAGACCACATCGCCATAATGGGGAGAATAGGCGATATTGAAGGGTTGATACTAGATATTTTCACTTAAAAAAATAAGTTGAATTTGTAATTATAAAGTTTATAGATTCCATAGACAAAGATGGATCTGTGAAATTATAAAATATCGCTGGAAATAAATGATCGTAACTTTTGGTCATAAGGCTACAGAAAGAGGACTGGGAATGGCGGATTTTGCCGATATCATCGGACAAAAGCAGATGATAGACCATCTGCAGAATGCGCTGCGTACGGGAAAAGCATCGCATGCATATATAATTACGGGAGAAAAGGAATCTGGTAAGGAATTCATTGCAAGAATCTTTGCTAAGACGCTCCAGTGCACTGACAGGCATGAAGACTATGGTCTAATAGAGCCTTGTCATAAGTGCCATTCCTGTATTCAGGCAGAAAGCGGAAGTAACCCCGATATAATAACTGTCACACATGAAAAGCCAAATACAATAAGTGTTGACGAGATTCGTGCTATTTGCGATGACGTTGTTATTAAGCCTTATGCAGGTCCATACAAGATCTATATTTTCCCAGATGGAGAAAAGATGAATATCCAGGCGCAGAATGCGCTTTTAAAGACGCTGGAAGAGCCGCCGTCTTATGTTGTTATGTTGATACTGACTGACAATCTGGACGTTTTCCTGCCAACAATATTATCAAGGTGCGTGGTGCTTCCAATGAAACCGGCACCTGATGAGGATATCAAGCATTTCTTGATGAAAGAGTATCACACTCCTGATTACAGGGCTGATCTGTGCGTATCTTTTGCAAGGGGTAATGTTGGTAAAGCTATACTCTTGTCCCAGAATGAAGACTTTGAAAGGATGAGAAAGCAGACCTTTAGCCTTCTTCAGAAGATAAATAGAAAAGAGCTGCATGAGATCCTTGATATGGTCAAAGAGATCGAGACGCCTCAGGATGAAAGCGGTAATGCTGAAAACACAGACAAGAAGGAAGTGATATCCGATTTTTTGGATATGCTTTTGTTCTTTTTTAGGGATGTGCTTGTGTACAAGGCGACGGAAAGTGACGGGGGCTTGATTTTCGCAGGCGACCTATCGTATATTAGAGATACGGCTGAAAAGTGCACTTTTGAGGGCTTAAATAGCATAGTGGAACTTATCAGCAAGACGAGAAGAAGAATACAAGTTAACGTTAATCCCGATATTGCCGTAGAGATGCTGATGATCGGTATTAAGGATAATATGAAATGAGGTTAAGATGACCAGAGTTATAGGCGTACGCTTTCGTACTGCCGGAAAGATATATTTTTTTGATCCGGGAGAATTAGAAATTAAAAGAGGCAGCCATGTTATCGTGGAGACTGCCAGAGGTATAGAATACGGAACAGTTGTGGCTCCGGCTTATGACGTTGAAGATGACAAGGTTGTAAAGCCCATCAAGACTGTAATCCGTATTGCCAACGAGACTGATGAGAATCAGGAGAAGACTAACAGAGAGAAAGAGAAGGAAGCTTTCAAGGTTTGTCAGGAAAAGATCCGCAAGCACGGCCTTGATATGAAGCTTATTGATGCTGAGTATACTTTTGATAACAATAAGATTCTCTTTTACTTTACAGCAGACGGAAGAATCGATTTCCGTGCTCTGGTAAAAGATCTTGCTGCTGTATTCAGAACGAGGATCGAGCTTCGCCAGATCGGTGTAAGAGATGAGACCAAGATAATCGGTGGATATGGTATTTGCGGAAGACCGCTTTGCTGCCACTCCTATCTTTCTGACTTTGCGCCTGTGTCTATCAAGATGGCCAAGGAGCAGAACCTGTCCCTTAACCCGACCAAGATCTCAGGTGTGTGCGGAAGACTTATGTGCTGCCTCAAGAACGAAGAAGAGGTCTATGAAGAGCTTAATAAAAAGCTTCCTAAAGTTGGTGACATCGTAAGAACAGATGACGGTTTTGAAGGTGAAGTTGCCAATGTCGGTGTCCTTCGTCAGACAGTTCGTATTCTTGTTGACGTTAATGACGAGAAAGAAGTTCACGACTATACAGCTGATCAGGTTCATTTTGTAAGAAAGAAGTCTAAGCATGGTAATGAACCTAAGAACGATAAGACTGAAGAAGTGAGCCTTGAAGAGCTTAAGGCCCTTGAAGATATGGGTACAAGCGGTGACCTTGATAGTGAGGATGGCCAGGAGCAGGGCGGCCAGAGAAATCAGGGAAGAAACAACAGAAACCAGGGACCAAGAAATAACAGACCGGGAAAAGGCGATAACAGAAATAATAATAGAAACGCCGATAACAGGAACGGCGATAGAAACAACGACAACAGAAACAGAGCCGATAACAACAGAGACAACAATAGAGATAACAATAGAGATAACAACAAGGATAATAACAGAGATAATAGAGATGGTAATGCCCAGGGCGCAGGTAATCGTCAGGGCGGTGATAACCAGGGCGGCCATAATAACGGCGGCAGAAACAATAATCGCCACAATAACAGACATGGTGGAAGACGCCAGAACCAGGGCCCAAATGGCAATGGACAGGGTGGTCAGCAAGGCGGTAATGTTCAAAACGCATCAGGCAGCCAGCCAAGTGGTAATGACCAGTAATAACTTATGACTTGAACGGCATAGGTAATTAGTTACTATGGTGATCTATCGTAGGTTGATCATTGTATCAGGTCAAAAAATTATTAGTAATCAGATAAGGATTGTTAATGGAAGTAGAATTAAAGCCAGGTGAAAGGATAGATGATCTTCAAAGGGACGGACTTAGGATAATACAAGATCCTGAACGTTTTTGCTTTGGGATGGATGCTGTTCTTTTGTCTGGCTTTGCTACTGCAGCAGATCCGGTCAAAGGAATAGCAGTCGGAAATACAATGGAAGGAAAAAGAGTACTTGATATGGGTACCGGAACAGGAATCCTTCCAATTCTTTTGTCATCAAAAACCAAAGCTTCTGAACTCATAGGACTTGAAATTCAGGAAGACAGTGCTGAAATGGCTAAAAGAAGTGTTGATCTTAATGACCTGGCCCCAAGAGTTTCAATTGTGTGCGGGGATATTAAGGAGGCAAGCAGTATTTTTGGCGCTGCTTCTTTTGACGCAATTACCTGTAATCCGCCATACATGATCGGAGGTCACGGACTTCAGAATCCGGATTCTCCAAAGGCTATAGCAAGACATGAGGTTATGTGTACCTTTGAAGATATTGCAGCTCAGGCTGAAAAGCTTTTAAAGCCATCAGGAAGACTATTTCTTGTGCATAGGCCATTTCGCCTTTCAGAGATCATGGTGACACTTACAAAGCACAGACTTGAACCCAAACGTATGCAATTGGTATATCCCTATATAGATAAGGAACCAAATATGGTCCTTATCGAGGCGGTCAGAGGCGGAAAGCCAAGGATCTCAGTAGAAAAGCCTCTCATCATATATAAAGCACCTGGGGAATATACTAAGGAAGTATATGATATATATGGGTATTGAGGATATCAATAAAATATTATGAATGAAAATATGAATGATAATAAAAATACAAATAATGGATGTGGAATGCTGTATTTATGCGCTACTCCCATAGGCAACCTTAAGGATATTACAGCCAGAGTTTTAGAGACTCTGAATATGGCTGACATAATAGCTGCAGAAGATACAAGAAACAGCATACACCTTCTCACACATTTTGATATACATACACCCATGACCAGCTATCATGAGTACAACAAGGTCGATAAAGCTTATTACCTTATCGAGCAGATGAAGGAAGGTAAGAATATCGCCCTTATAACAGATGCCGGAACACCAGGTATT
>CAMVNV010000164.1 GCA_947168935.1 uncultured Butyrivibrio sp.
TACACCGACAAAATGTAGGAGTTATTGCAACGAACTACAGGGGAGTCGCAAGCCCATTACCTTTAGGTGATGGGTAAGTTGACAAGTATAATTCAGAGCATATGGCGCAGCAGGCGTTTGGCCTTAACGATGAAATAGAGTATGATGCGCTTGTTGTAGCTCCGAGTTTTTCGCCTTATAAGCTCCATTTGGAGGAAAAGTATAAGGTTACAACTATGCGTGAAGGTGCATATCTTGGAGGATATATGGTAGAAGCAGGTGACCTTAAGATTGCTTGGATCAAGATCGGTTCGTCTGCAAGTAACCTTATAGATCACCTTGCCATTTGCGCAGAGCTTAGTTTCAAAAAGGTAATATTCATAGGTGCGGTTGGGGCATTAAAAGAAGGTTTTGACCTTGGAGATATCTGTACTCCTTCGTACTCAATTTCAGGAAGCGTAGCAGATGCTTATCTTATGAAGGATTCTATAAAAGAGGATATGCGTTTTGAAAAGGTATACCCTGATATGACCTTTATTGACGAAATGATAGAGCTTGGAAAGAGCCTTGGTCACGAGATCAAAAAGGGCAGTGTATTCTGCACTCCGTCTATAGCCATGGAATATACTCATCTTGATGAGATAAGGTCTTTTGACACAGATCTTATAGAGATGGAGACAAGCTCTTTTTACCTTATGACGGACCTTTTGGAGATTCCGGGAATCGCACTTTTGGTAGTATCTGATAACTCTGCAACAGGCGTAGCTCTTGTTGGCAGAACTGAAAAGGAGCAGGCAAGATACGATGATGGCAGAAACAAGGCCCTTCCGGAACTTATACTTGCAGTAGCTAAGGCGTGATTTCATGGTATGAACAGCCGGATTATATCAAGATACCTGTTGAAGAGTTTGATCTTTCAAAAATCTCTTTTACCTATGGGGATTCCATGCCGACATTCAGCCCAAGGGTTAATGATGGCTCCCATGGGCCAGAAAGATATTTTGAGGCCCATGTATGGAGCGATGAAGTTATCGGAAAAATGGTGTGCCATCTTCCTTGAAGAATACTTTTCTTATCATGTCGCAGCGAAGGTGTGATTCCATATCTGTTTCACCATGATAAGCGATCATAAGATCTCCGTTTTCATCTGTGAAAAATGAATTGTGACCGGGGCCATATTCTGGCACTAAATAAAAATTCAGGATAGGAGTAGGGCTCTTGGTCCAGGAATTAAGGTCAAGTAGATCAGTGCCTTCATAAGCTGTAAAAAGTCCAACTGCATAGGTGTATCCGTTTGCAGCTCCTCCTGAGTAGGTGAGATTTATTTTTCCATCACGGATAAAAGCATAAGGTGCTTCATTGTTGATAGTTCCTTCTACATTCTCCCAGCCATAAAGGGGGCGGGACAAAAGGACAGGATCACTTGTGAGTATATGAGGGTTCTTTTCATCAATTGAAGCTATGCAGAGCATGGATCCTGTATCATGAGGATGACCGATGCCTTCTCTGTAGGACCATACTACGTAGGATCGGTTTCCTGATTTAAGGTAGGTCATATCAAGTGAGATGGCTCCTTTGGATAGAGGCGATCCGTCTTTTTTCAGGATCATAACTGGATCTGACCAGCTATCAGGATCTATAATGCTTCCACCTTTTTTGAGCTTCATAAGATGACACTGGGGTCCCCACTGCTGGCCGCTGACTGCAAAGAGAATATAGAGCTGTCCGCCGATTGCGTGAAACTCCGGTGCCCAGAAGGTCTGGATCAGTTCTCTATCAGTGTCATAGGGGAGGATCAGGTGCTGGGTTATATTGTCTTCAAAAAGGCCATGGACAGTATCTGCCTCGCGAACATATATACCAACATCTCCTGTATTATCACTTGTTGATATGAAATACCACTTGCCTTCCCACGGGAAGATAACTGGATCTCCAAATCCTTTGGCAAGGGGGAAGGTGAACTTTTCGTCTGATGGGAAGCCATCTGGTGTGGGCGGATTCCAGTAGTTAATAGCGGATACTGCTACATCATCATCTACTACAACATGGTCTGACATGTCATTCTTTGATAAAGCGTCTTCATCGACAAGACCTACAGTCTCAAAGTGCTTAAAGTCTGTTGTTGTCCAGCTCCAGAGCTTTCCTTCATCGCTTTCGTATGAAGCGCCATCTTCTGTGATCCTTCTTGCACATATTCCTATTGTTCCATCTGACTGCAGATATATGCGCGGGTTGCTAGCTCCAAGGGGAATTATCGTATTGCCTTTAGATATTTCGCCCTGGACGAAGAGGATTCCATAGTTTTGATTAAGGGGTGTTTCAACGCCATCTTTTTCCACAATAAAATGCACGGATGTGGCTAATCCGAATGGATAGTTCTTGGGATTTATATCTCTTGTATAGACTGATATTTTGGCCATGGTTCATGTGTCCTTTCGACTATTAAATGGTACTTATAACATGATGGCATAATTATTTGGATCTGTAACATGAAAACTTTTGTAAAGGATAATATTTTTTGCGGTTAAGATTCAATAAAAATATGGAAACTTAAAATGGTTTACTAATAGTAAACGCGTTAATGTAAGGCTTATTGAATATTTTATTCAAGAAGGTATGATTATCTTTAGACGGTATCTGAATTGTACGAGGACCCTGGTGTGAAAAAATGTATTGATAATATGAGGATTAAAATGACTAATCCATGGAAAGAAATAAAACTTGATGACTACGAAGGGCATATGAGCCTTGATTCTGTTAAACAGCTTCAGACTCTGAATATAATGATGAAAGATCAGCTTGCAGCATTCCCCGTTAAGTCGGCTATGATTCTGGGAATAGCAGGCGGTAATGGATTGGAGCATGTTAGCAAAGATAAGTATAAGACTGTATATGGCGTTGATATCAATGAAGAATATTTAAAGGCAGCAGCCACGCGCTATGCGGATATGTCAGATGTTATGCGGTATCTGTGTCTTGATCTTAATACAGAGTATGATAAGCTGCCTAAGGCGCAGCTTCTGATAGCTAATCTACTAATTGAATATATAGGATATGATGTATTTAAAAAAGTGGTCAGTCAGGTGAGATCCGAATATGTATCCTGCATTATCCAGATCAATACAGATGAAGAGAACTGGGGTTCAGATTCGCCATATCTTCATGCGTTTGACGGTCTTGATGCGATTCATTTTCAGATGGATGATGAAAAGCTTTCTGAAACTATGGATAAGCTTGGATATAAGATGATAACCAAAGAGCTCGAAGCATTGCCTAATGGAAAAGCTTTACTACGACTGGATTATGGTAAGGGGCTGGTGTAATGGATAAGCAAGGGATAATCAGAACGTTAGAAATGTTTCCATATAGCCGCGATGAGTATTGGATTATCACAGGAAGTGCTATGGTCCTGTATGGAATCAAAGATAAGACGCACGACATAGATATGGGATGCACAAGTGCTATGGCAGATCAGTTAGTTTCTGAAGGCTATCCATATCAGCTAACAGAAAGTGGTAACAGAAGCTTTAAGTATGGAAATGATATAGAGATTTTTGAAAACTGGAAATGTGGCACGATAGAGCAGATTGATGGCGTTCCGGTTGTTTCTATTGATGGACTTATAGAAATGAAGCAGGAGCTTGGACGGGAGAAGGATTTTAAGGATATTGCTCTCATTAAAGCATTTTGTGAAAGGTAAGATATAAGGAAAATATGAACTTCCTAAGAGTGCACAAAATGTCGGGAAAAGTTTGAGACAATTGGTTAAGCTATTATTATCAGAAACATATGAGGGAGATAATGATACATGGAGAGACCAATTACAACACTTTTTATGCTTATGTCTGTTGATGGAAAGATAAGCACGGGTTCAAATGATAGTTTGGACGTTGATCAGGATTATCCGGAAATTGAAGGATTAAAAGAAGGCCTTCACCAATATTATGAAATAGAGCAGACAACAGATCTGTGGTCATTAAATACAGGACGTGTTCAGGCAAAGCTTGGAGTTAATGAAAAACCTATGCCGGATAAAACTCCAGTTTCGTTCGTACTGATAGATAATTCTCATCTAAATGAACACGGGATCAGGTACTTTTGCCAGTTATCAAAGCAGTTTGTGCTTATCACAACTAACAGTGAGCATCCAGCTTTTAAGGTGGATGCAGACAATATGGGAATCATTCTTCAGGAAGAACTGTCTTTAGAGAGAGCTCTGGCCACACTGAAGGAAAAGTACGGATGTGATACGATAACAATCCAAAGTGGTGGAACAATGAACGGGGTATTCCTTAGGGAAAAGCTCTTTGACTATGTAGATATAGTTGTAGCACCTGTTCTTGTTGGAGGAAAGGAAACATCTACACTGATCGATGGAGATGCGATAACAACTAAGGAAGACTTGAACAAACTTGGAGTACTAAAACTAGTCGACTGTGAAAAACTCGAGGATTCGTATTTGAGGCTAAAGTACGAAGTAACTAGATAACATAGGATAAAAAGAAAACATTCACGTGGATGATGTAATAAGAGTAGATAAATGTAATAACTGGAAGGAGCATGCTTGATGAGGGGATGGATTGCAGGCTTTCAGGAATCAATCGACTTCATGGAAAAGAATCTGACGAATGATATAGACATCGAAGAGATAGCTAAGATGGCATCTTTTTCGCCTTATTATTATCAGCGAATATTTGCTGCTCTTTGCGGAGTGACTGTAGGTGAGTACATTCGAAATCGCAGGATGACACTGGCTGCGCAGGAACTAAACAAAGGGGATGTTAAGGTGATTGATGTTGCTGTTAAGTATGGTTATGATTCACCAGACAGTTTCGCTAAGGCCTTTCAGAAGTTCCATGGCATTACGCCGTCTCAGGCAAGAGAAACAGGAGCAATGCTTCGCTCATTTGCTCCTTTGCATATTAAGATCACGATGGAGGGTGGAAATATGTTAGATTATCGTATTGTTGAAAAGGCTCCATTTACAATTGTTGGAGTGAAAAGACCTTTTAATTCCGACACAAGTTATCAGGAAATTCCAAAGTTTTGGGATGAGTGGCTTGCTCAAGGTGAGAATCGTCCTATCATGGGAACATTTGGTGTTTGCATTGACATGAAGGGGAAAGACTTTGACTATTGGATAGCAGATCTGTATTTTCCCTGGGAAGATATTCCGGAAGGGTGCGAGACAAGAGTGATCCCTGCCAGCACCTGGGCGCAGTTCCCATGTACTATGGAGAATCTTCAGGATACAAACACTAAGATCTGGTCTGAATGGTTGCCTTCATTACAGGGCTATACCATTGCAGGAGAATATGACATCGAAGTATACCTTCCTCCTAAGGAAGGGGAAAAAGAAATGAGTGTATATATCTGGGTTCCCCTTAAGAAAAACTGATGCATTAAAGGCAAATAAAAGCCCTGATCGCTATATGATCAGGGCTTCAACTAATTAATGAGGAGCTGTTTCTATAAACTGCGCGCTTTTTGCTGGGCCTGGACTGTTTCTGAAGTCCTGGCTACATTTAAGTGCTGCATCAGCATATTTTTTATTACTTAGTATGTTTTGGACAGCGCTTTTTATGCCTGATACAGATGCATCTTTAAGAAGTTCGCCGGCCCCAATCTCGTAAGCTCTTCTTGCGACAGCTGCCTGTTCGTGAGTCTGCGGATAGAGAACCATAGGTGTTGCCATATACAGGCTCTCGGAAACGCTGTTCATGCCGCAGTGGGTAATGAACGCGTCCGCCTTTGATAATACGTCAAGCTGATCAACAGTTGGATATACTTCCACATTTGAAGGAAGTGTTCCAAGAGTCTCGATGTCCATAGTTTTTCCGCAGGATATAATAACGGATACATTTAGATTTTTGAGCGCATTAATACAATCAGTATAGAAGTCCGGACGGTCATTTATGACAGTTCCCATAGAGATATAAACAAGCGGCTTTTCGCTATTTTTGGCAGGAGTCTTATCCGAAAATACAGATGGTCCTGCAAATAGATAATGATCTGAAAAAGTCTCAGAATAGGGCTGAAAGTTCCTGCTTGTGTAGACAATCGAATCAGTATCATTGTCGCTTTGAATAAGATCTAGAAGACCTTTTTTAGGGTATCCGTAATCTATAAGTTTACTCAGCTCTTTTTTGCATTTTGGCAGTCCCAAAATAAGGTCTGCCATCTCTTTAAAAGAACTCTTCATGTAGGATGATGACTGTTTGTTAAATGCAAAGGTGCTTGTAGAGACAACAAGTGGAACATTATATTTCCAGGCATTTAGCTTACCCCAAAAGCATGCAGAATCTGAATAGACTACATCTGGTTTATAGCTCTCAAACTCTTTTTGCAGATAATCATTTAAAGCTATGGTTATTCTGATATCCTGAATTGTCATCTGTGTTACAGACACATTCTTTAGGCCTTCTTCTTCCTTTTTGGAAATCTCGGGAAGGAGCTTATCTATAGATATAAAGGTGGCACCTGTCTTTTTAATCTTGGATTCAAATTCGTCAAAAGAATAAAAGCGCACATCATTGCCACGCTTTACAAGTTCTGTAAGAACAGGAAGTATGGGATTGGTAT
>CAMVNV010000165.1 GCA_947168935.1 uncultured Butyrivibrio sp.
ATGATATGAAGGATAAGGTCTTTACCGGAAACATACTTCTGGAAAGATCCCTTAAGTACAAACTTGATAGCTGAAGGCACCTTGAACCACGCCTTACCTGTAGCCATTCCTGCAGCCATATCTGTAGAACCAACACCCGTTGAGAATGCGCCAAGTGCGCCGTAGGTACAGGTATGGGAGTCAGCACCGATTATAAGGTCTCCTGGAACTGTAAGACCGCTCTCAGGAAGGAGGGCGTGCTCGATACCCATCTGTCCTACTTCAAAGTAATTGGTGATCTTATTTCTTTTTGCAAATTCGCGAACGCACTTGCAGTTCTCTGCAGACTTGATGTCCTTGTTAGGAACGAAGTGGTCAGGAACAAGTGCGATCTTGTCCTTATCAAATACGCCGTCTTTATTAAACTTCTCCATCTCCTTAATGGCAACGGGGCTTGTGATGTCGTTACCAAGAACGAGGTCGAGATCTGCCTCTATAAGCTGACCAGCGCTAACATAGTCAAGGCCTGCGTGTTTAGCCAGGATCTTCTGGCTCATAGTCATTCCACTCATAGTGTATTCTCCTGATTAAATCTACTTGTAAGGTTACTCTTACAAACTACGATATATCCAATTAGTATAGCTATTCCAACAAGGGATACTAATAATCCAAAGCTGAAATTCGTAGGCATGTATGTAACTTCTATTACATGCTTGCCTTTTTCCACAGGGATAGCCATAAGTCCGTAATCTGCAGTGATGATGTTAACTTCTTTACCATCAACTGTTGCTCTCATTCCCGGTACGTTAGGTACTGAGAAGAAAACAAGCTCGAACTCCTTAAAATCCTTGGTGGTTGCAGTAAATCCATTAGATGTTGTAGTAAAATCGGTACATGCGGACCCTCTTCTTGAATTGCACAATGTCCTGAACTCATATATATCAATTTCATCGTTGGCAATATCTGATGCACTGAGTCTTATCATGTTCCCGTGATATGTGCTGGCAACATCATCAGGAAGTATGAGCACCTTTACAAGATCAAGGTCATGGCTGGCTGGATCTGCTGCAATCCAGTCAGACTCTGACGTGAAGTAGTCAAAGGTAAATCCCATAGGTATATAATTAGTATTTTCAAATAAGGTAAATCCGTTCATGCCTTCCTCGGTGCTGACCTGCTCATAATCAAAGGTTCCTTCACCTTCGAGGAATTCATCTTTATCATTGATCCTTGTGTTCTCAACGTAATATCTTGCTGACAAAAGACAGCGAAGACCTGCTCTTGAAAGCGGTGAATCAGATTCTACCGAACGTGTGATACCTGCTGCGCCTTCATAAAAGTCAAAAATCTGGGCAGGTACTGTTGAAAGGAAACAGTGAATGGTAGGCATTCCCCATCTCATCTCGTAGTTGGTAGATGTTGAGTCTGTCTCTATCCTGGAAAAAGAACTTTCGTCTATGGTAGGTTTTGTGTCCAGCATCTGAAGCTTCCACTGCTCCATTCCATAATCACTTATAAGAGAGCTTCCATTTATAAGGATTATCATGGTTCCAACGCAGCCTGCAAACACAGCGCCAGCAAAAGATAAGTTAACTCTTGTCTTTATTTTCCTGGATAAGAATATGATCAGTATAAGTATGGAACAAAAAACAGCTGTTCCAAGTACGTCGCGCCAGAAGATATCACTGTTTGAAGCCATCTTCATATATACAACGTTGCCGTCATCATCTCTTGATGGAAGGATCGCTATCACGATCAAAACAAGGAACATGATGATAGTTGCAAGGGTTCCTGTTCTGATATTCTCTCCCTTGTCTCTTTCTACCATCTCACAGGTCACAAGGCTCATGATGAGTATTGGCATATAGAACCATCTTGCGTAGTACTGTGAGTTAAACAGTGAGAACATGGAGTTAAGAACAGGGATAAAGGCAATTATAAGAGATGCTGTAAGCATCCTCTTTTTCCAATCGGATTGGCCCTTTAGAGCCTTATAATAAGCTATAACTCCGGCAAGTCCGAACATTGGAAGGTATACTGCAAGTGATGCATTCTTGACGCCTGTTGTAAAGAACAGAGTGCCTCTTCCGATGATGTCAGGAAGCATGATCATGCTCTTAATGATGTCCCAATACATGTAGCCACTTGAGTAAACGACTACATCATATCCCATGAGAATGTTATCGAGACGGCTGTTACCAAGAACTCCATTAGAAGCCAGTGTCAGAAACAGTCCCGCTATCATAACTCCTACAGCGCCTGCTGTTATGAGTCTTAATAGGTTTTTGCCAATATCAGGAAGCTTTCTGCCTGGAATGTATCTGAGAACAAAATACAATGCCAGGAAGATGACCTGTCCGAAGAAGAAATAGTAGTTAACTACACTGCAAACGCAGGTCATTACTGCAAAGAAAACCCATTTTGATCTGCTTGCTTCAAATCCCTTTTGTCCCTTATCAAAATCGCAGAGGTCTTCAAATGCGATCATTAGTAGCGGGAAAAAAGCTACAGCATCCGTAAAGTGATTGAATACTATATTGGTTGCATTGAATCCGCAAAAGGCAAATAATATTGCGCCAAGCTGAGCTGCCCTGTTGGTCTTTGTATACCTTCTCATATAGAGGAAGGCATTGGCCGCTGCTACGCCGTACTTGAGTGCCATCAGAAATGGCATCATATATGGAAGCCAGTTTTCAGGGAATGGTATAGTGATCCAGAAGAATGGACTACCCATCAGATAAAAAGACAGATCAGCGATCAGGTCTCCGCCAAGATCGAGATTCCAGTTCCAAAATAGCTGTCCATTTCTTATAGCTCTGTGTGCAAGGATATAAAAAGGAACCTGCTGAACATTATAGTCACCATAGTAAAAGAAAAGGCCCTTGTGCTTGATGATGACGTATAACGCCGCTAAGACATACATTAATGCGCCAAGGAAAAACATACAAAACCACATTCGGCACTTGCCAAATTCCGGTTTGTTATTGTCTGTTACGTAATTATTGTCCACTTGTATATAGTCTCCCCATAGATTACTTTATAAAAAGCTGCATATACTAAAAATATATCTGCTTTTTATTAAAGAGGTGTCACCATCAAGGTGCCACCTCTTTAGTTTAACGTAATCCTGCGACTTTTACAATGTAAGCCCTATGATATTAGTTGTTAACAAGCTTATCGCTTTCGTTGTTCCAGCTGTAAAGCTTTCTGATCTCTGTTCCAACTACTTCTGAAGGATGAGCTGCTGCTTTCTTCTTCATAGCCTGGAAGTGGATCTGGCCGTTCTTCATATCCTGAATGAACTCAGAAGCGAATGTTCCGTCCTGGATATCAGCAAGAACCTTCTTCATAGCCTTCTTAGTCTCAGGTGTGATGATCTTAGGACCTGTTACATAGTCACCATACTCAGCTGTGTTAGAGATTGAATATCTCATACCTTCGAAACCTGACTGATAAATGAGGTCTACAATAAGCTTCATCTCGTGGATACACTCGAAGTATGCGTTTCTGGGATCATAACCAGCTTCGCAAAGTGTCTCGAAACCTGTCTGCATAAGTGCGCAAACACCGCCGCAAAGTACAGCCTGCTCACCGAAAAGGTCTGTCTCTGTCTCTGTCTTGAATGTTGTCTCAAGGATGCCAGCTCTAGCGCCGCCGATACCAGCACCATATGCAAGTGCAAGATCAAGAGCCTTACCTGTTGCATCCTGCTCTACAGCTACAAGACAAGGTGTTCCCTTACCAGCCTGATACTCACTACGAACAGTGTGTCCAGGAGCCTTAGGTGCTATCATAGCAACGTCTACATCCTTTGGAGCCTTGATAAGACCAAAGTGAACATTGAAACCATGTGCAAACATAAGCATATTACCTGGCTGAAGATTTGGCTCGATATCCTCTTTGTACATCTTAGCCTGCTTCTCATCATTGATAAGAATCATGATGATATCAGCCATCTTAGCTGCTTCAGCAGTATTGTAAACCTTAAGTCCCTGTGATTCAGCCTTAGCCTTGCTCTTGGAGCCTTCGTAAAGACCAATGATTACATTACATCCTGAATCCTTAAGGTTAAGAGCATGTGCATGGCCCTGTGAACCATAACCGATAATAGCAATAGTCTTTCCCTCAAGTAATGAAAGATTACAATCTTCCTGATAAAAAATTCTTGCTTCCTGTGACATTTGTTTTTCCTCCTAAATTGTTTTCTTTTATTCATTAGATTAATCATCGAAATAAATAACTTTATCAGTTCCTCTTCCAAGTCCTGCAATACCTGTACGGGCAAGTTCAAGGATTTCGTATCCTTCCAAAAGCTTTAGAAAAGCATCAACTTTGGACTGGCTACCTGTTATCTCTATAATTAGTGAGTCCACACTGACATCTACGATGTTGCCTCTGAATATATTGGCTGTTGCCAGAATGCTCTGTCTCTGGTCTGCTTCTGCCTTTACCTTAACTAAGGCAAGTTCTCTGTAAACACTGTCCTTTGGTAAAAGTTCATGAATATCTCTGACATCCACCAACTTGCTTACCTGTTTCTCAATCTGTTCAAGAATGACATCATCTCCTGCAGCTACAATTGTAATGCGCGTAAATCTGGGATCTGCAGTAGTTCCGGCTGTAATACTCTCAATGTTGTATCCTCTTCTTGAGAATAATCCTGATATTCTTGAAAGAGTACCCGGATTGTTGTCAACTAATAATTGGAAGACTTTTTTTTGCATTTCCGTGCTCCTTTTGAAGTCTTGTATTAGAAATTAGTAGCCGTCAACGTTAGTATTTATCTGCATTCTTTATCGCTTTAAAGCGTGATGTTTCACTTCTTTAAAAAGGAGTGTTTTGTCTCTTTTTTGAATACTTATCGCTGAATTTGAACTAATTTATATCAAATTATACTCTTTATAACTGCTGTGTCAACATTTATTTCTTTTAAACTTTAAACCATAATCATTTTACAGTGCTAAAGTGTTTTGGATATAAAAAATCTACCCGGAGTTTTTCCGGGTAGATTTTATCAATCCTTTATGAACTGGCTGCATCGTCACCGCCATCGTCCGAAGGAATACTATCACCATCAGACTGATCTCCATTTGATTCAGGAAGTGTAGCATCTTCTGTCGTTCCACTTCCTCCTTGTGAATCATCATCATCTGAATCAGCTTCTATCGGATTTGACTTTTCATTATTATCTGTATTTGTTCCAGACCTTGTTTCAGGCATTGCCAGAGCTGCGAAAGGCTCACCTGCAGTTGCAGTTTCCTGTGAATCAGGATTTCCCTCTCCTTCTGAAGCGGATGAACTTCCTGAAGCTGAATCTGTACCTTCGCCATTTGATGCCCCTTCTCCAGATTCATCTGTTTCTTCTATATTTGATGCGCCTTCTCCTGGTTCATCTGTCTCTTCTTCATTAGATGCGCCTTCTCCTGGTTCATCTGTCTCTTCTATATTTGATGCGCCTTCTCCTGGTTCATCTGTTTCTTCTTCATTAGATGCGCCTTCTCCTGGTTCATCTGTCTCTTCTTCATTAGATGCACCTTCTCCTGGTTCATCTGTCTCTTCTCCATTAGATGAGCTCGTTCCTGCTTCATCTGTTTGTTCTTCGGATGAAGATCCTCCGGTAGATGCATCATCGATTGAGGAGCCTTCTGCTGATGATTCATCATTTGATGAACCTGCTGTTGACGAATTGTCTGAAGCCTGATCAGTATTATTATACTTCTCAGCCTCTTTTCTGATTCTTTCTGCTTCCTGCTGACTCTTTTCCCAAGTCATAACCTCGTCATCAGGTATATTTTCAGGTATGTCTACCTTAAAGTTGTACATTCCATTGCCCTTGCCAAGATTTTCATCATTAAGGTAATAATCATTGCCAAAAGCATCTGTAATGTAGTAGCCAATTCCCAGTCCATCTACATAATCATATCTTAGTGTTGGTTCCTCCTGAGCTCCGCAATAAATTGTTCCGATAGAACATACAGTTGGAGTCTTAGTAATAGAATAAAACTCCTCTGCACCGCCCAAAAGCTCATAGAACCTGTCTGTTAAGAATGATTTATCCTGATTATTAATTCCTACTGATCCTGTATCATCAATAGCACTGTAACCATCAATCGTAAATGTAGGACTATTATTTTCATCAATATTTGCCCTTACATTCAGGAATATAGTTGTGACCTTTTCCTCCTCAGCAGCCTTTTTCAGATACTCTGTTCTTGTCATTGTTCCCTGATTTACAGTAGAGGCATCTATTGAATCTACCCAATAACATACAGGAATATATCCGGAATATGATCCGTTTGCTTCAGTTTTGGTTACAAACATGCTACAAATCTGATTATTAAGTAAATACCATAATTGATTGAAAGCCGTGACTTCATATGAAGCCCCGTTTTCCAATACTGTTTTGTTGCCGCTATATAATGGTGTATTTCCAATTGTTGCATATGGACTATTAGGTTCACTTCCAAAATATAGGTCAACAAATACATCTACTGTATCACCAACAAGGACAGGATCCGTGCCGGTCACTTCAACAGTGGCAGCCATATTC
>CAMVNV010000166.1 GCA_947168935.1 uncultured Butyrivibrio sp.
CATCAGTATTCTGGTTAGCATCGCCATTTGATGATGAGCAGCCAGCGAGCATTGATACGCATGTAGCTGCTGCAAGAACAGTACTTAATACTTTCTTCTTCATAATAGTCTCCCTTTTTCGCGAATTATTTTGTAGTATCGCAATGAAATTGTTCCTCCCAAATTTAAAATCGAATTCCGTGGGAATTCGATTTAATTCAATGAGGTATTTATTACGATACCAATATAAATTCATCGCCATTCAATGTCAATGGATTTTTGAATGACTGTTCAAACAAATTTTTGAGACAGTTTTAGACTTTTTTTATTAATTTTGAACAGTAGTTCAAAAAATTTAAAAGAATGCTGATTTTACGCGAAAAAATGGCAGAGCTAAGCTCCACCATTTTTGAGATTTTTATAGTTATCAGGAAAAGAACTCCTTCATTGGAGAAGGCCCTGCCTCCATATTCTCCATATAGAGTTTTACATCCTTAGGATTGCCCTTACGCTCTATCCTGTGGCCCTCGAAGATACGTTTGGACACAGATCCTGAACCAAGTGCAAGAATACTCTCGGTCTCTTCCATGGTGATTATGTTATAAAGACACATTTTATCACCAAGGCCGTAGCCTGTATTTTCATAATTGCCGCTGATATTCTTCTGGCGATAGAGATAATATGGGCTAAGTCCCATGTTTCTTGCCCCGTCCTCTGCTACCTTCATCATCTGAGAAGTTGTGTCCATGCCAGCAAGGCCGTGGTCTGCAACATAGTCATAGAGTCTTGAAGCTCTTTTTATAGCAAGGGAATGAACTGTAAGTTCATCAGGCTTAAGTTTACCAATTTCATCAATTGTATACTGTACGTCTCTAAGCTCTTCCCCGGGAAGGCCAAGTATAACGTCCATATTGATATGGTCAAAGCCTGCTTCTCTTGCCATATAAAAAGCATCTATTGTCTGCTGGACGCTGTGATGACGCCCTATAAGCTGAAGGGTCTTATCACGCATAGTCTGAGGATTAACTGAGATCCTTGTAACTCCGCCTTTTTTCATAGTAAGGAGCTTATCCATAGTGATAGAGTCAGGACGTCCTGATTCTATGGTGAACTCTCTTACTTTGGACATATCATAGGCATCTTTTATCCAGCCAATAAGCTTTTCAAGCTGATAAGGCTCAAGTGTTGTAGGTGTACCACCGCCAATATATACGCTGTCAAGGCGCTTGTCTTTAAATAAGGGCGCGGTTTCATCTATCTCTTTTTTGACGCAGTCAAGATATCTGTCAACCTGTCCCTTCCAAAGCCCTATAGGGGAAGACATGAACGAGCAATAAGCGCACCTAGTAGGGCAGAAAGGAATGTTAACGTAAAGACTGTATCCATTGCCATCTATTGTTCCTTCAAGAAGGCGATTTTCTCTATGAGCTATCTCTATACTAAGATCTGTCTTTTCATCAGAACAGATGTAAGTCTTCTTCATGTAGTCGCGGATAGCTTCGTCGGTATCTCCTAAAAGGAGTCTGTGCATAGCGATCTTAACTGGTCTTATTCCAGTAAGAGTTCCCCACGGAAGATCTTTTCCTGTCTCTTTATTAAGCATCTGGTACAAAAGACGCTTAAGGACGTTCTTGGGAGAATCTGTCATATCCGCGCTGTCCGCTTCAGATTCCTTGATGCAGTTCATAGAAAGAGACTCTTTTTCGCCACTTTCTTTGATAAACTCAGCATCAATATGTCCCTCATCCCACTTTAGAAAAAGATCTATAGTGAGAATAACCTTTGAATCTTCAGGAATCTCTCGGCTTCCTTTTACAAAAACAAGGACATCCTCCTCCGGATAAAAACTTTTGACCAGAGAATGGATGTCATAAAAGTATTTCTCTTTATCTGTATTAACGATAATCATAAAAACTCCGATTTGGTAATCTGATTTAATCCCTCACCTGATATAGGGATTATACTGTTTCTCATCACCAATAGTTGTAACCCCGCCGTGCCCGGGATATACGATCGTATCATCTGAAAGCTCAAAGAGTTTTTCCTTAACGGATCTGACAAGAGTTGAAGCACTTCCGCCCGGGAAATCTGTTCTTCCAACGGAGCCCTCAAATAAAGTATCTCCGCTTATTAAAACCTTATCATCGTCAAAGCTGTAGCAGCAAGAACCCACTGTATGACCAGGAGTTCCGATAAGCCTGCATTTAAGGCCTGCTGCTTCGATGATCTCGCCATCTCTTAACAATCTGTCCGGTTTTATTGTTATACTTTTCCCAATAAAATCGTAGGAAAGGTTTGCATCGGGATCCTGGCAGAGGTCATCCTCCTTTTCCCAGCACCAAACCTGCGCTCCTGAAAGCTTTCTAAGATCATCTGCTCCTGACATATGATCAAAATGACCATGTGTAAGAAGTATAAGTTCCACTTTCAGATTATTCTGAGTAAGCTTTTCATATAAAAGATCGCCCTTATCTGCGGGATCAAATACTATGCAGGGAATAGGGGCATCTGATTTAGTAGGTTTTTCTGGATCCGCAGCGTTAAAAACAAAATAGCAATTTGTCTGTACAGGTCCAAGAGTCAACATACCAACTTTAATGTTTGTATTCATCTGGTATACTCTATTTCTGTGTTATCTGATTTTCCTAAGCTTTGATAAGATCTGTTTCTTTGATCTGATCATATTCTAAAGATGTTCTCAGCCTGTGCTTCTTTCGATATCAATTACGCTATCGATCTGTCTAAGCTTATCTGTTACAGTTACAAGCTCTTCACGGCTTGATACCTGGAATGAAGTATCCATAGTAGCAAGGCCCTGTTTACTTGTTCTTGTATTAAGAGACAGAATGCTGATGTTGTTCTCTGTAAGAACTCTAGAAACATCTGCAAGAAGGCCTCGCCTGTCGTTAGCGAAGATCTTGATATCGGCTGTGTATTTCTCAGCGCCGATGATTCCGTCATTCTCCCAGCGGGCTTCTATGAGCCTGCTCTTATCTTCTATTGTCATCTCTGCAACGTTGACACAGTCACGTCTGTGGATAGATACGCCTCTACCTCGTGTAACAAATCCAACGATATCATCTCCGGGAACAGGATTACAGCATCTTGAAAATCTTACTGCAACGTCATGAACGCCTTTAACGATAATGGCATTGCCGCTTCCATTGATCCTTGCAGGTACATTTGAGATATTGGCAGCTGCAAGAACCTCTTCATCTGTAAGATTCTTCTTGTGATCCTTCTCATAAAGTTCGCAGAGCTTGTTAACAATACCGCCCTCTTTGAGTGCGCCAAGACCAATTGCTGCAAGAACAGCATCCCAGTCGTGGAAACCGTATTTACGAACTATGATATTGATATACTCATTTTTGGTAATATCAGATATCTCAATACCTTTGGTCCTGCAGTAATCAGCGATAAGCTCTTTACCGTGGTTAACGTTCTCTTCTTTTTGCTGAGACCTGAACCACTGGTTGATCTTGTTCTTAGTTGATGTGGACTTAGCTATTGCAAGCCAGTCACGTGATGGTCCCTTGGAATTCTGGGAAGTTAAGATCTCAATACGATCACCATTCTGGATCACGTAATCAATGGGAACAAGCTTACCATTAACCTTGGCACCGATCATCTTGTTGCCGACAGCAGAATGAACGCTGTATGCAAAGTCGATAGGTGTAGAACCGTTCTGAAGGTTCTTAACATCACCCTGAGGAGTGAAACAGTATACGTCCTCTGAGAAAAGATTAAGATCGCTCTTTAGAAGATTCATGAACTCTCTGTTGTCGCTCATGTCTCTTTGCCACTCAAGGATCTGACGAAGCCATACGAGCTTCTCTTCTTCCTGAGTCTCGATTTTCTTACCATCAGAAGCTTCTTTATATTTCCAGTGAGCAGCGATACCGTATTCAGCTGCTCTGTGCATATCAAATGTTCTTATCTGTATCTCGAAGGGAGCGCCGTTAGGTCCGATCAGTGTTGTATGAAGAGACTGATACATGTTGACCTTGGGCATAGCTATATAATCTTTGAAACGTCCGGGAATAGGCTTGTACATCTCATGGATGATACCAAGAGCTGCATAACAGTCCTTTACTGATTCAACGATGATCCTGACTGCGAACAGGTCATATATCTGATCAAGAGTCTTGCCCTGATTGTGCATCTTCTTGTAGATACTGAAGAAGTGCTTAACTCGTCCATTAACTTCGCCTTTGATGCCTGCTTCTTTAATAGCGACCTCAACATCCTTGGCGATCTTTTCTACGTAAGCTTCACGTTCTTCTTTTTTCTCAGAAACCTTCTCCTTAAGATCTCTGTAGATCTCAGGTTTTAGGTATTTAAGAGAAAGGTCATCAAGTTCAACCTTGATCTTACTGATACCAAGACGACCTGCGATAGGTGAATAGATATCAAGTGTCTCCTGAGCTATTCTATGCTGCTTTTCAGGAGGCATATGAGTCAGAGTTCTCATGTTGTGAAGTCTGTCGGCAAGCTTGATAAGGATAACTCGGATATCCTTGGCCATGGCAAGGAACATCTTTCTAAGGTTCTCAGCCTGCATTTCAAGCTGCTCAGCAGTCTTGTCCTTATAGTCTGCAGGAAGCTGCAGGCTCTGCAACTTTGTAACTCCATCAACAAGAAGTGCTACGTCTGAGCCAAACTGCTCATCTATCTCATCTTTAGTAAGAATTGTATCTTCAACGACATCATGCAAAAGCCCGGCTGCGATAGTCTCCTTATCAAGCTCAAGGTCAGCTAAGATAATGGAAACACACAGCGGGTGTATGATGTAGGGCTCACCTGATTTACGAAGCTGGTCTTTGTGGGCTTCGCGCGCAATATTATAAGCCTTCTCGATCATAGTGATATCATCGGATGGATGATACTTCTGCACTCTGGCGATCAGACCCTCATAGAGCTTTTCCGGTGGCTGAAACTCTTCAATTGATTCAATTTTCCCGTCATCAAATCTTTGTTCTAACATTTTCCCTCTTGTTAAGATCGTGTAGTTTTATAGAAAATGTAGGGAGATCACAACCCGTTGCAATCTCCGCAGATAACTATTTTCTGGCAAAAGATATATAAGCAAAAATCTTCAGCCGTTTACATTATTTGCCTTCGTATGTAACTGCAGAATCAAGTCTGTATCCTGCGATCTTAGCTCTTCCGTTAAGTCCTGCAAGTTCCATCATTACAAGAACGCCTGCAACTTCGCCGCCAAGTGACTCAACAAGCTTGATCATAGCTTCTGTTGTTCCGCCTGTAGCGATAAGGTCATCAACGATGAGAACCTTCTGACCAGGCTTAATAGAATCCTTGTGCATCTCAAGTGTAGCCTTGCCATACTCAAGATCATAATCGATTGATACTGTCTCTGCAGGAAGCTTACCCTTCTTGCGGATAAGTACGAATGGTTTGTGAAGGTTATATGCGATAGGAGTTCCGAAAATGAATCCTCTAGACTCTGCTCCTACTACTACATCGAAATCAAGATCTGATACAAGATTCTGCATAGTATCGATGGCAAGCTTAAGGCCATCTGGATCCTGCATTACTGTAGTAATATCCCTGAACATGATTCCTTCCTCAGGGAAGTTAGGTATTGTGCGTACATAGTCTTTTAATTCTTTCATTATTCCTCTTTTCCATAATCAATGTTTGATTATTATCTGAAAATAATTTGCAGTAATTAGTTCTAAATCAAGGAGATTAAATTCACATAAGTTATTTCGGTCTCCAATTATTTAAATTTACTGATTAATTCAGACATATATTGGTAATTTTATCAAGAAAACGCTTGTAAAGCAAGCTACAACGTGAAATGCACCACGACCATATCGCATTAATATAGTCGTGGTGCACAAAATTCATATTTAGATCAATCACCTGAAGGCCTATAGCCTGTCAGTTAATTAATACATTCCTGGCTGAGGAGCTGCAGCAGCTGGAACAGGCTCTTTGATTGTTGCAACAGCAGCTTCTGTTGTAAGGAATGAAGAAGCAACTGATGTAGCGTTCTGAAGAGCTGATCTTGTAACCTTAGCAGGATCAAGTATACCATCCTTAACCATGTCTACATACTCTTCCTTGTAAGCGTTGAAGCCGATACCAACTTCAGACTCTTTTACCTTATTAACGATAACTGATCCGTCAAGACCTGCGTTAGCTGCGATGTGGAAAAGAGGAGCTTCAAGAGCTTTAAGAACGATCTTAGCACCTGTCTTCTCATCACCTTCAAGGTTCTCAAGAGACTTAGCAGCTTCCTTGGAAGCGTGGATGTAAGCAGAACCACCACCGAAGATGATACCCTCTTCTACAGCTGCACGTGTAGCGTTGAGAGCATCTTCCATTCTGTACTTAGCTTC
>CAMVNV010000167.1 GCA_947168935.1 uncultured Butyrivibrio sp.
ATTATAGAAACAGATCCACAGTGCCTAGATAAATATATCAGAAAAGGATTAGAAGCAGCCCAGAGAACCTGGGAGAAAGGAATAATCCAATCACTTTTCTAATATGATTGGATTATACGTGGTTATGAATATTTATTCTTCGAAATCAGAAAAAGGCTTTAAAGAAGGAATTGAGGCAGCTCTTAGCGGTGATCTTGAACTTGTAAAACAAAAGACACGTCATGGTCTGAATCTTGAAGATACTGATGAGCATGGAAGGAGCGTGCTTCACTATGCGGTTCTTGGAGGCAATCTTGAAATAGTAAGATATCTGGTGCTTAGCTGCCAGATGGATCCTACCTATGCAGATGAATGGCTTATAACTCCATATGACCTTGCAGGAGAAGAACTGTATCTTGAAGCGTTAGGTATGCTGCCATCCGGTGGGAAAGCAGTATATGGCGGACTATCTGTCAAAGCCTCACAGGATTATATCTATCAAAAATATTATTTTAAATCAAAAGATAAAAATAGTAATTTGGATAGTAATGAAGACAATAATGAAGATAGTAATAATGATAACAAAAAAGATATATATACTTTTTTGAAGGAACATCTGGGTTATGATCTGAGTGATACCTACAGGAATCCGGTCATGAGATCATTTCATGCAGATCCTTCCATAGTAAGGGTTGGAGATGACTATTATATGGTCAACTCCAGCTTTATCTATTTTCCCGGAATACCGATTTCTCATTCCAAAGATCTCGTCAACTGGCAGCTCATTGGATATGCAGTTACAGATCCTGACTGGGCATCGGAGCATCTTGGCAGGCTTGAAGGTGGCAGGGGATTCTGGGCGCCGGATATAAGTTATCATGATGGTAGATTCTATATCTGCGCAACCCTTCGTAACAACGATGATATGGAATATCCGCAGACTCAGATCGTCACAAGCTCGGATAGACCGGAAGGTCCTTATGATACTCCTGTGATCCATAATATTAGTGGAATAGATCCGTCTCTTTTTACAGATGATGATGGAAGAAGATATATGCTACTTAATAGAGGAGCATGCCTTATGGAAGTGTCATCTGATGGAAAGCGGATACTATCTGATCCTGAAATGATAGCTTACGGCTGGTCAGGCCATGCTCCGGAGGGACCGCATCTTATTAAAAAGGACGGTTATTATTACTGTTTCCTTGCTGAGGGTGGTACCGGGAGAGGGCACATGATCACTGTCCTTAGATCTAAGAATCTCAAAGGTCCTTATGAGAACTGCCCATACAATCCTATCATGACGCAAAAAGATCCTATTGCTCCTATCCAGTGCTGCGGTCATGGCAAGCCTGTTATGACACAAGATGGCAACTGGTACATGGTATATCTGTGCGAGAGGATGATAGATGGTAAATGGGGAATGCTTGGAAGAGAGACAGCTCTTGATAAGATCACATGGACAGCGGACGGCTGGCCTATTGTAAATATGCGCAAGGGTCCTTCTTATATAGCCAAGCTCCCATATGATCGCAAGGATTCTTCCTATGTTGCTAAAGAACCCAAAATTCCGGATGACGGAAAACATAATATGACTATTCCCGCCATTACAGGACGTAAAGGGGAATGCCCAGAAGTACAGGGATGTACTTCTATTCCCGCTATTGCAGAATGGCTCTTTGCAAGAACTGCGGATAAAAAGTTTGTAGATGTTAGGCAGGACAGTTCTGTTATGATCAAAGGAGATGGGAGAGATCTGTGTGACATTGGTTGCAGGAGTTTTGCTGTATATAATCAAAAAGACCTTGTCTGCAGGGATGAGATACAGATGATAAGTCCAAATGGCCTTTTGGATCATGAAGAAGCCGGGATGACTTTATATTATGATGAGAATTCCTATATCAAATTTGGACTTAGAAAGCAAGATGGATGTACCAAAGCTGTGATCACAGAGTATAGAGATGACAGGTATATTTATGAGCATATATTTAATATAGAAGATATATCAGAAAATACGTTCACGCTTATAACAGATAATACCCAAAGGACGTTCCTTCTTAATGGAAGATGTCTGTATACTGCCAAAGATGTGACTGGCATATGCTCCGAAGGATTGTCCAAGGGCAAGAGATTTACATCTGCTATGATCGGCGCCTATGTATTTGGTAATAATACACATATATTTATAAGAAGAAGTGAAGAATAAAAAATAAGTATTGCGATTGTAAGAGACTATTTAGGGTAATAAATACAGTAATGAACAGGTTTTTAAATTTTTTTGAAAATCTGTGAAAGAGATTACAAAAATTACTGATCAAAACAAGCTGATTTAGGGGTAAACGTAACTGCTTACAATCATCTTTTTTACGATTTTTTATTGTTAAAATTGACGAATAAAATATGTGAAAATGCATAATTAATAGGGGCTGTTTTTCGCAATTATTTATAAAAAACACAAATATTTTTGCGGTTGTTTCGTTTTTTAGAGAGCGATAAAAGGTGGTCTAGGATGCAGTTGGGGCTGCAAACGCTGAAAATACGGGATTCTTTGAACTACTTTGCATTTTTGGCAATTATTTATGAAAATATAGCTTGAAATACTATTTTCTACATGCTAAATTAAACACATAAGGTATTGAAAACGCTTACATTTCTTACATATTAAGGAGGGTAATTTTATGAAAAAGAAAGCGATATCATTGCTTCTCTCAGCAGCAATGATAGGAACACTTGCAGGATGCACATCCACCGAGGGTAATGGGGGAGATCCAACACAGTCCGCTAATAACACAAGTGGTTCAGGTACAGAAGCAGGTAGCGATTATCAGCTTACACAGATCAATCTTGTATTTGATGGTACTCTTACAGCTACAGTCGATGCAGGACAGGCTGAGTTTGTAGAGCAGTGGGAAGCAGCTATCGAAGAGAAGGTTGGCTATCATGTAGATCTTAACATCACACAGCTTGATCACTCCGACTATTCAGGAACAGTTTCACGTCTCCTTACAACAGGAGAAGCTGGTGACGGCGAATATCCTGATGCTCTTATCATGAGTGCTACAATGCTTAGACAGTATCAGACAACAGGTCTTCTCTGGGATATGGCTAATGCATATGACAACGCTGAATTCCAGTCACGTCTGACACTTGATAAGATCAATGAGAATCTTAAGACTTCTTCAGGAGCTCTTTACGGATTCGCTCCTACATATGGTAACGGATGTGTTACTTATGTTAAGAAGGCATGGCTTGATGCAGTAGGTATCGATCCTGCTACAGTTACAGATTTCGATTCATATTACAAGATGCTTCAGGCTTTCACAAATGATGATCCTGATGGAAACGGATCAGCTGGTACATACGGTGTTATCGCTGCCGGCTATGGTAAGCTTGATGAAGCTCCTTATATTAACTACATGCCTGAGTTCTGGCAGGATGCATATCCTTCATTCTATCAGAATGCTGATGGCGTTTGGGTAGATGGTTTCACAGAGCAGGCTACAATCGATGCTCTTGCTAGACTTAACCAGGGTTACAAAGATGGCGTTATCGACCCTGATACAGAGGAAGCTGGTACTAAGCAGGCTCGTGAGAAGTGGTTCTCCAATGATCAGTCAACATCTTCAGGTGTATTCACATACTGGGCTGGTACATGGTATCAGACACTTACAGATAAGCTCATCGGTAACGAAGTTGATTCTGAGCTCGTAGAACTTGCTCCTATCAAGGAGATCAAGGACAGCTGGGGCGGATACCTTAACAGAGAAGCTCCTGTTCTTACAATCACAGATGATGGTGATGGTGACAGCGCTCGTGAGCAGGCAATCTTCGACATCCTCTTCGACACAATGCTTGATGGTGACAAGGTTCAGACTCTCTGGACATATGGTGCAGAAGGTGTTCACTGGTCAACAGAAGCTGAAGAGTTCACAACTAATGCCGGAACAGATGATGCTAAGGATTATAGCTATGCAGATGGAGAATTCCACCTTAAGCAGGCACCTAACGATGAGAACACTGTTTGGAAGAAGAACTTCCTTGATCCAAACCTTGTAATCGCTCCTCTTACAAACGGCTATGCAGATAATACAGAACTTGTTGTAGAAGGTAACCAGTTCTTCACAGAGAACTGTGTAGATGCTCCTGCAGCAGCTTCAAGCGAGACACTTACAAGCTACGAAGCAGACATGGTAACAGATAAGACAACATGGATGAATCAGGCAGTAGTAGGTGAGATCACACCTGAGCAGGCAGTTCAGAACTATGTCGACAAGTATGGTGATGCTTCTGCAACAATTCTTGAAGAACTTAACGCTCAGTAAATTCATACGACCTGAGCTGAGGTAAAAAGGCTGTAAGATTCAGAAATTCTGATCCTGCCTCGCGTTTATACGGAGGCAGGATTTTTTCTGAAAAAACAGCACATGTGTTTACTGCATTATGAAAGGAAATACAAGACTATGAGTAAAAAGTATAAGCAGGCTGATCTTGCTCTTGGAGGCGCGGTTAGAAACAAGAAGCCTCTGGGACAGCGAATATGGAATTCAAGAGGTTATTACCTCATGTTCCTTCCTGTATTCATATTCGTAATTATCATGTACTACTGGCCAATGCTGGGAATCAGATATTCTTTTTACAGTTATAAGCTCAAAAACATCCATTGGGTTGGCCTTGCAAATTTTGAAACAATGTTTGCAAAAGCAGAATTTTGGACTGCTCTTAAAAATACACTTATTATTTCTATAGCCAAGCTTCTTATAAATACCTTTGCAGCTGTTATAATATCTGTCTTTCTTAATGAGATGGGTAACATGATCGCCAAGAAAGCATTCCAGACAGTGATCTATCTTCCTCACTTCATGTCTTATGCGGTTGTAGCTGCTATCTTCACACTCTTTTTATCAAATTCATCAACAGGTTTTATAAATGAAACCTTGAAGGAATGGGGAGTTATATCAACTAGTATAGACTTCATTCATTCAACAAAGATGTGGAGACCAATTTTCTATTTGATCAATATGTGGAAAGAGACAGGTTGGGGAACTGTTATCTTCCTTGCAACACTTGCAGGTATCAATCCTGAGATCTATGAGGCTGCTGATATTGATGGCGCAACAAGACTTCAGAAGATCTGGTACGTAACTGTCCCTGAACTTTCAAATACAATCATCATCGTACTTATCCTTAACGTTGCAAAGGTTCTTAATATCTTTGAACCTGTATTCGTACTCTATAACTCAAGAGTTTATGATGTTGCAGATGTTATTTCCACTTACATATATAGGCAGACATTCCTGCAGTTCATTCCTGATTACGGCTATTCTACTGCTGTTGGCCTTTTTAAGTCTGTTGTTGGTTGTATTCTTATGATCATAAGTAACTTTGCAAGCAAAAAAGTCCGCGGTCGCGGTATCATTTAAGGAGGACGCGGAAGATGGCAAAGATTAAAATGAAAAAGAAATCAGGAATACATATATTTGATGTTATCAATTATCTTGTATTCATAATCATTTCACTTATTATTATCATTCCGCTTTGGAAGGTTGTAGTAGATTCCTTTAATGCTGTAGGTATTTACCAGTTTAAGCTCTGGCCGACTAAGCCTACAATTGATGGATATAAGACAATATTTGAAACATCCAAACTTTACCTTCCATTCTGGAATTCAGTATGGACAACGGTTGTAGGAACACTTGTTGGTCTTGTTATGTCAACACTGGGTGGTTATGTACTCAATCAGTATGATATGCCGGGAAGATCATTCTTTTCATATTTCCTTCTTATAACGATGATCTTCAATGGCGGCTTGATTCCTGAATACCTTGTTATGAAACAGCTTGGACTTGTAGATAATACTTGGATCCTTGTTTTCAGGCATGGTATGAACGTATATAATCTTGTCCTTATGAAGAACTTCTTTGAAGGAATCCCTGGATCACTTTATGAAGCAGCTAAGATTGACGGCTGTAGTCCTATGGGAATCTTCTTCAAGATCGTACTTCCTCTTTCCAAGGCAGCACTTGCTTCAATCGGTCTTATGTTTGCAGTTACTGTATGGAACGATTACACAACAGTTCAGATCTATATTACTAATACTAAACTTGTTAATTTCCAGTACATGCTTCGAGTAATGATCATGGATGGTGACACACCGACGACCCAGTACAACGTTGCTCAGGAAACACTGTACTATGCAGCGATCGTATGCGCGATCCTTCCATTTATGGCAGCTTATCCATTCCTTCAGAAGTACTTTGTTAAGG
>CAMVNV010000168.1 GCA_947168935.1 uncultured Butyrivibrio sp.
AATTAAAAGATAATTATTTGCATTATTAAGTATAGCATACCCCGCAGAGCCGCAGACTGTGGCTCTAAATATTAAAAAATTGGTGCCGAGCATTGCTCAGCACCAGTGTTACCAGACCAAAGTAATCAATTTGCTTGTCTCTCAATTCTTACTATTACCCGGCATCTGCCAGATTATCTGCAAATTGCTCCAGGGCAGTTTTTATTTCTTCAATATCCACTTCCCTGTATTCATATCCATCTGGTAAAACCAATCTCTTTTTTCCGAATTGTTCTACACGTTTTACTTCTAATTCATCATGATCATATATATCGCTCATAAGAATACCCCTCTCTTACTTGCAACTCCCCAATTATTGTTTCTTAATAATTCGAACTCGAATTACTACCCATGGCCCACAGTAATACGATAATAATAAGTGCCAAAACTGCTTTAAACATCTTTTTACTCCTCCTTATGCCATTACCTGTGTGAATCTGCTTCTTCTTTTGGGTGACACCTTCTTAGGCTCTTCCTCCTGAGCTTCTGGTAGCCCAGGAACAGCTGCAACTTCTTCTGCGGTATTATCAAATCTATCGATAATGGATTCCGTTACTGCCGTAGCAGCCTCGGCTTCTTCATAAACTGTCTGAACTGATTCATTATTGTTGCCATAATCTTCTACAGTGTCAGATTGAGTTTTAGCTGACTGCACATCTTCAGATACATCCCCATAAGCTTCTCTGTACTGCCTCCTCTTTTCAGCCTTCTCTTTTTCTTCATCTTCCATCTTTTTTCTCCATAGTGGTTTGTGCCGACCTGGAATCCTCTCATGGTCCTCACAGCCCTCCATATATGGATTGTATTTACTCAGGTACTTGTTCAGCTTCACCGGTTCAAATCCAAGTATAGTAACAATAAGCTTGTTCGCATCAAGCTTCTGGGTGTCGTCTATCGTAACCAGATCTGCTCCGATAAGTCCCTCTGTGATTGTCTCAGAATTATGCGTATGAATGGTCTCTCCCAAAGTGTCTGAGTACCTGGCTGCTTTATTAAGTCTTGTCTGCGTTCCACACGCCACATTAAAATACCTTCCGGTATCCTCATCACCCGCTCTTAGAAGCATTTTAACTGTCATGGAGCCAAGAATAGTATTATATGCCTCTCCTGGATACATGTCCTTAAGCTGTCCAAGTGTCTGGAGAACTGTTGTGATTCCTACTTTTCTTGATCTGATCGTTGTGATAGTGCCATCAAAGTTATTGATAGCCCCGGTTGCCTTGAACTCATCCAGGATGTAGTTTACAAAAAGCTGTTCCTCTTTCTGCTTCTTAGTCAGAGAATCTGAATATTCACACTGCTTTATGAGCATCATGTTAAAGAAGAGGTTTGCAATAACGTTGTAGGTCTTATTGGTATCAGGTATCACAACAAAATACATACATTTCTTCTTCATGGGAAGAATAAGGTCTATCTCGTCATGGCTTACTATCTGCTGTGCATAGAAATCAGTTAGAAATGACAATTTGATTCCCATTCCGTTAAGGATCTGTCCCTGTACCTTTGGTTCACAGTTTGCAAAAATGTTAAATGCCTGCCTTGCAGGATGTGTCTTTGGAAGACCATTAAACATGGTTGCAAGGCTTGCCGGAGTATTCTGGGTACAAATGTTATACATTTCGGCAAGCGTGTTACGCCCCGTGCTCTTAAGCGCCTCGTTTGTAGAAATATAAAGAAGTAACGCCTTGTAGCCATTCATTTCGTTCTGGGCCCAGTAATCCATATGCCCGTCACCGGTATTTTCAATAATACAGTTCGCCAGCATTTCTGCGACAGACGTATCTCCATTTTCCAGATACTTAAGAAGATGGAAGGCATCCGAGTTTCTGAGCTCATTTGATTTAAGGTTGAGGACTCTGACAACATATCCCTCATCCCTTGCTTTCTGTGACAGCTTCCTGTATAGATCTCCCTTGGAGTCTGTTATGATCGCTGACTCTTCTCTTCTTATACACTGGAGAATATCATTTTCAATGATGGCTGCAGACTTACCTGAACCGGGAGTACCAAAGATGCACTTGTTTCTATTGATACCAACAAGGTCTTCTCTTAAGGTGTAAAGCCTGCCCTCGTCGTCCATTCCAAGAATGTCACCCAATAGGTCATTTATATCCTTAGATCTGTTGAAGCACTGCTGACGTTCCTTTTCTGTCTGCCAATGTGCTTTACCATGCAGGCCCTGTTTACTGACAAGGAAATTTCCTTCACGGTCCACGTAATAATCTTTTTTTGTGATCTTATGGAATCTATAACCCCCCATTAGAAAGAATACGCATACAATCGCTGCAAGTATTATTCCCGGAGTACTGACCCAGGCAATTAAAATCTTTGCCAGGTAAATCTTATCCTGTTTTCCAAAAAGCTTTGCCACGACCTGACAAAACCATCCTGATGTAAGTATTCCTCCTATTGGCGAAATGATGAGCAGCGATTTATAAGTGGCTTTGTGTTCCTTGACGTCATACAGGAAATCAGAAATTCCCTGAGAGATCTTTCCGCCTTCTTCGTTATTGCCACGTAATCTGTCAAATACGCTTTCCATTACTCCATCCTCCCTTTGACTTTCTTAAGAATAATGCAGTTGAGATATTCTAATGGATGAGTGAAGCAATATACTTTTGAATCCATCTTCTCAAGGTCCTTCATAAATGCATCGTCCTGCTTCTGTTTATTTCTTTGCTTGATCTGTTCGTAAGAGGCTCCGCCAAGAATATCTTTTGTATTCTGGATTCCATCCTTTACCCCAATGGCTACAGCCTTAATTGTGGTATAGATGATTGAAAGAATTGCCAGGAGTATTACGAGCTTTATTATCACATCTGTTTCAATCATGTCATTTCTCCCTGCTGTTAATGAGCATTTCTAATCTGATTCATGCTTATCTGCTTCCTACTGATTTGATTCGTAGGATTAGCCAGCATTCTGTTCTCTGTTTCTGATTTGATTCCACTTATCAAGGAAATTCTTTAAAGGATCATCAGTAATCTTTGCATATCCTCCTATTGTTGATTCAACAAACTTCCTTTGATAATCAAAGCAAATAACTTCAAACCTCTCTTTAGGTAATTGTGTGAATTTCACCTTTCGGACAAACTGGATGTACCTCGCTATATCCGGAACCATGAATATGAAAATATACACGTTCTCATCATAGTCGTAGTAGTCACATACGTAGTCCATCCTACTTGTATCCTGACAGGAATCACCTGTGGCGTATTCGTATAGTCTTGCCTGCCAATCTGATTCCGACATAACCTTTATCATGTCTCTTCCGTTTTTGTCATATGGAAGGACATAGAGACTATCATAAGTCATGCTTAGGCCTTCATATCTATCCCTGTATTTTTTAGGAGGGTCTACAAGACCAGAAAAGATATTCAGGTCATAAGTTACGAGGATGGCTTTATCCAAAATGCAACTCTCTCGGTTTATATACGCTGCGAGCATTTTCTGGATATGATGCCGTATTTTGTGCTCACCCTGTGTTGACCATGTCTGTATATCCTTTCCAAAATGATAGACATTATAATTTCCACCAGCTGTGAGAAGTGTTCCATTTATTCTTGAAGCTATTGCTGTCCTTTCCCCATTACCTATCTCAACGTCATCAGAATATCCAGAGTACTTTTTTATTTCCCTGCTTTGGTAATAAACATTATCCGTAAGTGTTTTATTCCTCACCACATACTTTTTGTCACAAGGAAGTGTTGGTATACCCGCTGTGTACATCAGAGTGGTAACCTCAGCGCTTCTTATTATTCTTTTGGCATTACACTGAAGTTTCTTTTTGCTGTACTTTGCCCTTTTTATATCCTGTATTCCAAATTCCTCAAAAAATGAAATGTGCTCATCAGGTATGTTGTCATAAAAGTACTCTTGTAGATTATCCTTATAATTTGAAACAGATAGAGTTTCAAACACTTCTGTGTTATTACTCTTTTCCACAACACCTTCGCGCTTCATTTTGACCATTGTATTTGCAATGGAGGACTGTGGCTCATCAAACAATTTAAAAGAGCGAGGGGTAATAACACTACATACATGCAATAAGTTCACTATCTTATTCCTCATTGTCCCCTCGATGTATCTCGGTTTATTATTCATTTTTTGCATTTCCTCTTAACTATTTGGCTTACGCCGGAGTGTATTTTTTCCTCTAGTCTTTCAAGCTCATATCTGATTCTGAGCATGAGCTTATGAACAATTCAAAATGGCTCAACCATCGGTTTTATAGATATCAAAGAGAGTATTTTTGAGAGGGTCAAAAATCGGCTAAAAATACCGTCTTTGAGGAAATAAATACCGTCTTTCAGCATTAAAAAATACTTCTTTTGAGTATGAAAAATACCGTCTTTAAAGCTGATAATATTCAATGCTTGGAACCTCTGTAAGGGATCCTTCTACATATGCAACCATGAACGGAATAGTAAGGTTCATATCTGCCAATGTATCCATTACATCCTCATCATTAACCACAAATGTGTAGAGTCTGTGGCATTCTTTCTCTTCACCGGGCTTACATCCGGTTGCTGTATAGAAGGTATCCTGAATAAGTGAAACCTTGGAAATGCTGGTTTTGTCTATAAAAGTGATGTATTCTATCGTCTTTGCTTTATTTATAAAGCATACTTCCACGCCGTTATCACAGGGATTTGCGCTCTTTATCTCGTCTGAACGTGCAATATTAGGCTCTTTTATCTTATCCAGCAGGACCCAGATGCAGTACAAGGTCTCTGGGTTATAGTTTGGATTGTTCTGAAGAACGGCATAGTTATTATCAAGGAACTGGATCATTCTGGTATTGCAAAGAAACGATACCATTGGCTTAGGATTAAACTTAGTCCCCTCAAACATTTTCTTTATCTGGTCGATTGTGAGTGCTCCGAACTTGCCAAGCATATTCACTATCACTCTGGTTTCTTCTTGTAGTTGCATAGCATTCTCCTTTTTTACTGTTAAAATGAAGGTTCTTTAGTATAAAAAAATGGCTTTTAGCATAAAATATTGGTTTTTAGCATAAACTGTTTTTTATCTCTCGAAAAATACATCCTTCAAAATTCCTTTTAGAATAAAATGATATGTTTTCACCTAAAGGGAGATTGTTTTATTAGTAAACAGCGTTCTTTTACCTATAAAACGCGATATTTTATGCTAAAATCAGCCTGTCATTTCCGAAAACTTCTTTCTAAGATTCACGTCTGTTGTATATGTCTTTAATTCCTCTTCTGAAGAAATAAGGTCTATCAGTATCTTGTCCTTATCAGACATAAGAAGTGCTCTTCCATGTGCAGGGAACTTTTTAAAGTTAGCCCTGTCATTCGCATTCAGATCAACCACCCTTGCAACATTGTTGATTTCCATGTCTTCAATCCTTAGGAAGAACTTTATCTTGGATGCTGCGAGGATAGATTCTCCAAGACCGTCGTTACTTCTGAGGAAATCACCGATATCCTGAGTTGCAAGAACTGTACATGAGCCATAGCCACGGATGATCTTAACCATCTCCTTAACCTGTTTTGCACAGTCCTCGTTCTGCATCATGAGCCATACCTCATCCATGAAGATTGCATCCTTATGTTTAAGGCTCTGCTTGGCAAGGTCATAACAACAATCAAAAGCAATGTACATCATGGCCGGAAGGTAATCCTCGCTGATAGATGTCTTATCAACATCGAATACCAGGTACTGCTTTGTAAGGTCTACATTGGTAGGGCCATTAAAGTTACTGAACATACCGCCATACATATACGGGCTCAATGCATCCCTAACCCTTGAAAGAACCGGATCCTCTTTAAGAGCATCGTTAAGATCCTGGAGAATCGGCATGGGCTTTAGCTTCCTCTTTTCCTTATTCAGCCATATCGAGTCATTATTTGATGTGATCCCATAATTGGCATATAGCTTAGTGCATAGGACGTTGAATCTGTTCTTTTCAGAAGTAGACAGCTTATCATCCTGCATATTCAGCTGGAGGAATGCGCAAAGAGAAGCAATCTTTCTGGCAAGGAGAGGAGCATCCATTCCATCTGCTTCATCCGTATCCTCAAGAAGATCTCCATTTACTGATACCTGTGGTCTTATCTCCATGATATTCACACATGTCTTACCGCCGGGGATAAACTTGATATACTCTCCTCCCATCTTTTCACATGCGTTGTAATACTCATGTGC
>CAMVNV010000169.1 GCA_947168935.1 uncultured Butyrivibrio sp.
CCACCGTCAGCAGCTGAGCTTGAAAAAAGACTCAGAGGACGCGGAACAGAATCTGATGAAGTTATAAGGGGCCGCCTTAAGAGAGCAGTTGAAGAGTCAGAAGGAATTGAAGAGTACGATTACATCCTTGTTAACGATGACCTTGAAGAGTGCGTAGACAAGATGCACCAGGTTATCGACAGTGCTCACAACACACCTTCCAGAAATCAGGAATTTATCGATAAGATCAGAGGCGAAGTCCAGAAATTTGCTTAAGTCCTGAGAATGGAATCCTTTGCAATTAACATTTTACAAAGTTATCAGAATATTTTTGTTGAAAATGTTGGTTTTAGCTGTTAAAATTTGACAGCATGGTATAAAATTAATTATTAGGTATTAAATGTATTTACGAAAGGAAAACGATTATGATACATCCGTCTTATGTAGATCTCATGAACGTCGTTAATAAAGGAGTAGAGGAAGGCGAAGAGCCAGTAATCAGCAGCCGTTATTCAATTGTTATGGCTACTGCTAAGCGTGCAAGACAGCTTGTTGCTGGTGACGAAGTTATGATCGACGCTGATCCTAAGGATAAGCCTTTAAGCACAGCTGTTAAGGAGCTTTACGCTGATAAGCTTGCTATCCTTACAGATGAAGAGAAGGAAGCTATGGCAGAGCTCATCGCTCAGAAGAATTCTGAGGTTGAAGGCCAGAAGGCTGCAGCTGCTCTTGAAGAGACTGTAGATGTTTCTGAAGACGAGTCAGAAGAAGAGTAATTATAAGGCATACATTCTTGAACCAAATGTTCAAGAATGCATCAAATAGGCCAATTGAGAATGCCTTCGGCATTGGGCCTATTTGACTACTGATTCATTGAATTACGAAACACGCAGTAAATGCGTGCTTCTGTAATTTACATTTAAGAAGGCATACATTCTTTAAACTATGAAGATTTTGTTTGTTTCGCTTGGATGCGAAAAGAACCGTGTAGAAACTGAGTATATGCTCGGTATTCTTAATGAGCACGGATATGAATTTACAGACGATGCACTTGATGCAGAAGCAGCAGTGGTCAACACCTGCTGCTTTATTAATGATGCTAAGCAGGAAAGCATTGATACTATCTTAGAGCTTGCCGAGTATCGCAAGAGCGGCAAGATGCGAGCTTTAATAGTTGCAGGCTGTCTTGGTCAGCGCTATAAAGAGGAGATTCAAAAAGAGATCCCTGAAGTTGATGAGATCATAGGTACTACAGCCTATGACAAGATAGTTGAGGCACTGGACAATGTTCTTAAGGGACAGGTTCAGAACTACTTTGAGAGTATCGACAGAAAGCCAACAACTCACAAGAGAATCCTTTCTACAGGTACGCCTTACAGCTATCTTAAGATCGCTGAGGGCTGCAATAAGAACTGCACATACTGCATTATCCCTAAGGTTCGCGGTCATTACAGAAGCGTACCTATGGAAGTCCTTATAGAAGAAGCTAAGGACCTTGTAGTTAATGGTATTAAAGAGCTTATTATCGTAGCTCAGGAGACTACTGTATATGGCGTAGATCTTTATGGGCGTAAGATGCTTCCGGAGCTTTTGACAAGGCTTTGTCAGATAGAAGAGCTTGAATGGATCAGAGTAATGTACTGCTATCCTGAAGAGATAACTGACGAGCTTATCGAAGTTATGAAGAAGGAAGAGAAGATCTGTCACTATCTTGATCTTCCGATACAGTCAGGAAGCGATCGCATCCTGAAGAAGATGGGAAGACGTACTGATAATGCAGATATCAGAAGAATTGTTGAAAAGCTTCGTGCAGAGATTCCTGATATCTGTCTTCGCACAACCCTTATTTCAGGTTTCCCTTCAGAAAACGCTGATGACCATAATCAGACGATGAAACTGATCTCTGATCTTAAGTTCGACAGACTTGGTGTATTTACATATTCACCTGAAGAAGATACTGTTGCAGCTACTATGGAAGATCAGGTTCCTGAGAGAACCAAGAAGACGCGCCGTACAAAGCTTATGAAGATGCAGCAGGAGTTTGCATTTGATGGCGCTAAGAAGATGGTCGGAAGAAAATTAAAAGCTATTATTGAAGGCAGAATAGGTGATGACGAGCCGGATATAGATGATCTTGGAAGACCTCTGTATACATATGTTGCCAGAACCTATAAGGACAGCCCTGATATAGATGGATTCCTCTTCATTGAAAATGTTCCTTATGATCTTATGAGTGGCAAGTTCGTTGACGTAAGGATCACAGGATCAGATGGCTATGATCTGATCGGCGAAATAGATGACGAAGAATAAAATTGTCTTTGACAATTAGAGTTAAAGGCGGAAAAGAGGACAAGATGAATTTACCTAACAAATTAACTTTACTTCGAGTTATCATGATTCCGTTCTTTGTAGCAGCTATGCTGACAGAACATAAATGGATCGCGCTTGTACTTTTTGTAGTAGCCAGCCTTACAGATCTTGCTGATGGCAAGATTGCCCGTAAATATAACCTTGTAACTGACTTTGGTAAGTTTATGGATCCACTTGCTGATAAGATGCTTGTAATCTCAGCTCTTATCTGCCTTGTAGGAATGGTTCGTATCTGGACCTGGATCGTAATACTGATCGTTGCAAGAGAGTTTATTATAAGTGGTTTCAGACTTGTAGCTGCAGAAAAGGGCAAAGTTATCGCCGCCAGCATGTGGGGCAAGTTCAAGACAACATTCCAGATGATCATGGTTATCATGATGATCATCGATGTTGACTATGCATGGAGCAAAGCTGGAGTATTCGGACAGATTTATGGTGTTTTGACCTGGATCATTACAATAATCGCAGTTGCTCTTACAATCATCTCACTTTTTGATTATCTTAAGAAAAACTGGAGCGTCATGGACGGCCAGATGTAAAAAAGACCGTAAAGGCATGAACGACCAGAAGTTTTGAAGATTTCAGCATTATAGACAGTCAAATACGGTATATGATTGAGAACTGGCAATCACAAAAATGAAAGTTCTTTGTAATTTTGACATAAAATTATGAGAAAAACTTGACGTTTTCACGATTATCTATATAATAGTTGAGAGGCACACTCTTTGAACGAGAATGAAATGCTTGTGCATCTTCTTGCACAGAAAAAATTGACCATATCCTGCGCAGAGTCCTGTACAGGCGGTATGGTAGCTGCGGCAATAACAGATGTTGCCGGATCATCAGAAGTTTTTAAAAGAAGCTTTGTTACATATTGTGATGAAGCCAAGCACGAAATGCTTGGAGTTGATCAGGATATTCTTGATAACTTTACTGCGGTCAGTTCACAATGCGCTGAGGCCATGGCGCGTGGATGTGCCAGAAATGCAGGAGCAGATGTAGCTGTTTCTGTGACAGGGATTGCAGGACCGGGTGGTGGAACAGAAGATTCACCGGTTGGATGCGTTTACATAGGATTTTATGTAAATGGAATGGTCGTAACAGAAAGACACCTGTTTGAAGGAGACAGAAGGCAGGTGCGCAGACAGGCAGCGGAACGTGCGATACACGGTATGCTGGGACTTCTGCAGTAATATTTTTTATATGTGGTTTAAGTGATGCTTAAAGAATGAAAGCACAAAGCTTTATTACTTTTTTGAAACAGCAGGTCTTAAATGCGATGGCCGGCTGTTTTTGTTTTGTAATTGTTTTTGATGGGCGTCCAAAAACCGCATATGGCACATGAGGTGCCGGAAAGGTTTAGGAATGAGCGATATTTTAGAAGATCTCGAGATTTTTGGTCTTGGAGATGACAAGTTCAAACACAGGGAAGAGAACGTTTACAGCCAGATCGGTAAAAAAAGAGGCATGTTCGGTAAGAAAAAAAGTCATGACATTCTTTCAGATTCATCTTTTTCCAAAGATAGTCATGTAACAGAAGAAAAGATAGAAAAGGTAGATAGAGCAATAGATATTAAAGAAACAGAAATTGAATTCAAAGAGTTCAACACAGAGAATAATTCAGATACAGATAACGAAGAAGTAATCGATACAATGACAAACGATGCTGCAGATGATGCACAGGATTCTGATAACAAGGAAGATAACCGTATCCGTTATGATGAGTCAGAGCTTGATGAGAGGATCATCAGAGCAGTTTCAGAGATGGGATTTGAATACATGTCCCCTATTCAGGCTGCAGCTATCCCTGTGATGCTTAAGGGTAAGGATATCATCGGCCAGGCTCAGACAGGTACTGGTAAGACAGCAGCTTTCGGTATTCCTGTTCTTTCAAATGTTAATCCTGAGGATAAGCGCCTTCAGGCAGTAATCCTCTGCCCTACAAGAGAGCTTGCTATGCAGGCAGCTGATGACCTTAGAGATTTTGCCAAGTACATGCACGGTATCAAGACTCTTGCTGTTTATGGTGGTCAGGATATCATGCGTCAGATCAAGGCTCTGTCTCAGGGTGTTCAGATCGTAGTAGGAACACCTGGACGTGTTATGGACCACATGAGACGCCACACAATGAAGATGGACGCTGTTAAGACTCTTGTCCTTGATGAAGCAGATGAAATGCTTGATATGGGCTTTAGAGAAGATATTGAGACAGTCCTTAAGGGAATGCCTGAAGATCGCCAGACAGCCCTTTTCTCAGCTACAATGCCTAAGCCTATCCTTGATATTACAAGACAGTACCAGAAGGCTGATGCTGAGTATATCCGCATGACTCCAAAGGAGATCACAGTTAAGTCTATCGAGCAGTCTTACTTTGTGATTCCAAGAGAGATGAAGTTTGAGGTTCTTACAAGACTTATTGATTATTATCAGCCTCAGAGATCTCTTATTTTCGCTAATACTAAGAGAATGGTTGATCAGCTTGCAAGCATGTTAAAAGACAGAGGCTACCAGGCTGACGGACTTCATGGTGACCTTTCACAGAATCAGCGTGATATGGTCATGAACATCTTTAGAAATGGCCGCATCAATATCCTTATCGCTACAGACGTTGCAGCTAGAGGTATCGATGTAAGCGGCGTTGATTGCGTATTCAACTTCGATATTCCTGAAGATATTGAATATTATGTTCACCGTATCGGACGTACGGGTAGAGCAGGTAAGAGTGGTAAGTCCTTCACACTTTGCTCTGGCCGTGAAGTATACAAGATCCGTGATATCGAGAAGATCTGCCATACCAAGATCGAGGAGCGCAAGGTTCCTTCAGCTAAGGATATCACTAAGGCTAAGTCCCAGAAGGTATTTGCTGAAGTTATCGACGTAATTGAAAATGGCGATGTTGATTCAGTAATGGCATTCATCAACCAGAAGGTTGAAGAGGGCGAGTATACAGCTGAGCAGCTTGCAGCTGGCTTCATGAGACTCAAGATGGGTAAGGACGTTGAAGACCTTAAGATCCCTGAGAGAAGAAGAGGCGGACGTGACGGCAGAGGTCGTGGCTTACGTGATGGAAGAGGATCAGGATACGGAAGAGGCTCTCGCGATGGCAAGGGCGGCAGAAGCTACTCACGTGATGGCAGAGGTGACAGAAATTCTAAGAACGGCCGTGATGACAAGGGTTCAAGATTTGGCCGTGATGGAAGAAATTCAAAGAACTACAGCCGCGACGGTAGAAGCGGAAGAGACGCAAGAGGATCAAAGTCTTTTGATAAGGATTCAAGGAACTTTAAAAAGAGCGACAGATCCGGCAGAAAAAAGGATTCTATGAAAGTAGAAAGAAGCCAGGAGCGTTTCTTTGGCAGAGTTGCTATTAAGACTAAGGGTTCTGATGGCAAGTACCACAATGCGTAATTAATATTTATAGGACAGAAATTAATCTTAAGATGAGATTAATTTTTGTCCTATTTTTTTGAATTATTTTTGCTATAATATCTCTCAGTATGCTATCGTATCTATTAAAGGGATTAAGAAATATACCTATATCATAGTATTACATAGAAGTACATTATTTAATCCGCACCTTGAAGTACATCCATGTACTTCAAAACAGGTACTAGATGACATCCTGTATCTCCAAAGAAAAAATTTTATATGGGAGGAAGATTTAAGACATGAAACGTGAAGATATCCACCGAATTTTGATCATTGGTTCCGGCCCGATCATCATTGGTCAGGCATGCGAATTTGACTATTCCGGCACTCAGGCCTGTAAGGCTCTAAGGAAGCTTGGTTATGAGATCATTCTTGTTAATTCAAACCCTGCAACCATCATGACAGATCCCGAAACAGCAGATGTTACCTAC
>CAMVNV010000170.1 GCA_947168935.1 uncultured Butyrivibrio sp.
ACGTAACTGGTGTATGTAACCTTCCTGACGGAACAGAGATGTGCATGCCTGGTGACCACGTAACAATGTCAATCGAGCTTATTCACCCGATTGCTATGGAGCAGGGTCTTACATTCGCTATTCGTGAAGGCGGACGTACAGTAGGTTCAGGCCGTGTTGCTACAATCGTTGAGTAATTTTTACTCATAAGTTTGTAAAAACATAATAAGAGTTCGGGTGTGTATACATCCGAACTCTTTTTTTGAGCAAAGATATTAAGGTAATTTTCATTTACGGGGAATATGATTATATATACATATATATGAGTGTATAAGCTTATATATTCAATGTATCTGAATTCTGGTCATTGAAATTGGATTATAAATATTTAAACAGAATCGTTTTCAGCTTGGAAATATAATTATTTGATCTTGAATTTGAATCATTTTGATTTTGGGGAACTTTAAGGGTCTTATAAATTCTTATTATTTAATCCCAACACATATAGAACTTGTGCTTTTTATTATATAAATAAGCTGATATCCTTTTTCACGAACTAGTATTTGGGAATATTTTTTAGCCAAAATAGGGATATATAAAATAAATAAATATAATACTTTAGATAAACTTTACATATAATATGATTTATCTATCTTATAATATAGGGTGTACGCTAGTCTGTTTAATCATAATACTGTATGAATGGACAGCGTACACGGGGTATTAATTCATTGAATTATAAAGAAGTGACTTTTGGCAGTGTTTTAAAAAGTCATAATAATAGGAATATGGGGAAGTACTAATGGAACGAGATAAAATACCGGCAGAAAGAATGCTGGGAAATATTTCATTATCAGATCTAAAAACAATTTCACAGGAAGATATAGAACAGCTTCTTAGAATGACTGATCAGATTCAGGACTTTCAGGAACTGATGATGAAATATGAATGTGCGATGTACGAGATAAAAACCAAGCTTGATGTTCTTAATAAAGAACTTTCGCTTCGTAATAATCGTAATCCTTTTGAATCGATCAAGACTAGGATCAAGGCTCCGATCAGTCTTTTTGAAAAAATGCAAAGAAAGGGCATACCTTTCAAAGTTGAAAATATAAAGAATAATATAAGTGACGTTGCAGGAATCAGAGTAATCTGTTCATTTATAGATGACATTTATATGCTTGCAGATTGTCTTAAAGCTCAGGATGATGTAAGACTTATAGAAATCAAGGACTATATAGAGAATCCAAAGCCAAGCGGCTACAGAAGTCTCCATCTTATACTTGAGGTCCCGATTTTCCTGACTCATGATAAAGAGTTTATGACAGTTGAGGTTCAGTTTAGGACTATAGCTATGGATTTCTGGGCAAGTCTTGAGCATAAGATGAAGTATAAAAAAGATATACAGGATGCTGAAATGATTACTGAAGATCTTTGCTTTTCAGCAGATATGATCAATCAGATTGATAGAAGAATGCAGCAGATTCGCGAGAGAATTGATTCAGGTAAAGTCAAAGATAATCAGACTGAGACCAGGATCGACTTTAGTAATTTGGAATGTACAACAGATTCAATTTCTGATGAAGCTGATAATGAACAGGAAGTTGAAAGCTCACAGGCTGAAGAATCAAAGTCAGAAAACACTATAAGTGCAGTTTTGGATACAGCTAAGAAACAGATAAGTCAGGCTAAGGTTATAGAAGTTGAAACACCTGATCCGATTTTTATAGCTTCAGCTACGGCACAGACTTATAGTAAGAAGAAAAGTGCAAAAGCAATTGAATCAAGTATAAGATAAAAAGAAAAGTATCAAAACTATTGAATTCAAAATAAGATAAAACAGAATAAAGTTATATGTACACAAATAGTAAAAAATCAAAATAATAAGTATACATATATTGTTTGAAAAATTACTATACAAACGATAAATACTAGAGTGATATGACAAAAAAGCCTCCAAAACTTCAATTTGTTTTGGAGGCTTCATACTTATTTACGTATTATAAATAGAAAAAGAACAACACTACGATTTGATGACATCTCTATATGGTTAATTTCTTATAGAGCAGTCCATCTACCACTGGCGCCACAAGGAAGCACCAGTCCATTAGAAGAAACAGGAAGACCAACTTCATCAGCTTCAATCTTTCCTTTATGAATAGGATCAAGAACAGTATGAAGCATATATGAAAGAACTGCTGGCTGTAGACCTGTAGTATATGAGTTGATCAAGAAGAAGAGTGGGTTATCTGAAAGAACCTGTGAACAAAGCTCGATAAATGGATAAATGCTTTCTTCTATTTTCCAGATCTCGCCCTTCGGGCCTCTTCCATATGAAGGAGGATCCATAATGATCGCATCATATTTATTACCACGGCGGATCTCACGCTGAACGAATTTGGAACAGTCATCTACAAGCCATCTGATGCTTGCATCTGCAAGTCCTGATGAAGCAGCGTTTTCTTTTGCCCAGGTAACCATACCCTTACTTGCATCAACGTGAGTTACTGATGCACCGGCTGCAGCAGCAGAAACTGTTGCTCCGCCAGTATATGCAAATAAATTAAGAACCTTTATATCACGTCCAGCTTCTTTAATTAATTTAGAAAACCAGTCCCAGTTTGCTGCCTGCTCTGGGAAAAGACCTGTGTGTTTAAAACTGAAAGGCTTAAGATGGAATGTAAGAGAGTTGTAATTGATAGTCCATTCTTCAGGGAGTGAGTGGAATTCCCATTCACCACCGCCTTTATTACTTCTATGATAATGGCCGTTAGGCTTTCTCCAACCGGGAAGCTTTTTTTCTGTATTCCAGATAACCTGAGGATCTGGACGCACGAGCTGGTACTTACCCCAGCGTTCAAGCTTCTCACCATCTGATGTATCTAAAACTTCATAATCTTTCCAATTTTCTGCAAGCCACATAATTACTCCATTCCAATAGCTTATTAATTGAGTTTCTACTATATATAATATAGCGAATCTGATTATATTACAAAAATAACAGGAATTAAATAGGAAATTAATATAAGAAGTTTGACAAACGGCGTAAATATAGGCTTTCTAAGTGATCATAATCGAAATAAGATAAAAAACGTCAATTTAAGATTAAATATAATCAATAGAATTGATCATATAAAACCACTTTTGCGTTTTTGTACGAAAAATCATATAAATGACTTGCAAATCAGGAAAAAAAGTAATATATTAGCAAGTGCTGTGACATGATAGCGTTGAAGCGAGAGGTTGCCACATTATCCAGTGATGTGGGTTTTCCGTGGAGCGAATGTCAGTGGGCTGCAAAGCAGTCACAAAATCATGACGACAAGTCACTGTACAAGCAAATGATGTCTGCTGCAAATCCTTATGGATTGATGGGCAGAAACGACGTGAAGTGAAAATCTGAGTTGTAATTTGGGTTGCGAATCAGGACACACACGGGAGAATGTACAGTCACCGCTTGTCGTACTTAAACAAAAGTGCGAAAAGGAGGCGACTTTTTTTATGGCAAATCAGGTAATGAGGATTACTCTTAAAGCATATGATCATCAGTTAGTTGATGCATCTGCTAAGAAGATCATCGAGACAGTCAAGAAGAACGGATCTCAGGTTTCAGGACCAGTTCCGCTTCCTACTAAGAAGGAAGTAGTAACAATTCTTCGTGCTGTACACAAGTACAAGGATTCCAGAGAACAGTTCGAACAGAGAACTCACAAGAGACTGATCGATATCATCACACCTACACCTAAAACAGTTGATGCTCTGCAGAGACTTGAAATGCCTGCAGGCGTTTACATCAACATCAAGATGAAATAATTCATCAGAAACTACTAATTATTTTAACCTCTACTAGTATGATGCAAGACGCATGATGCCGCGACACTGGAAATTACTTAAATATAAGTAATAAAACGACATTGCGAACGCTTTAAGCATCCGCTGTAGATGAACCAGGAGGTAAAAGACATGAAGAAGGCTATTTTAGCTACTAAGGTCGGAATGACCCAGATCTTCAAAGAAGACGGTTCACTTGTTCCTGTAACAGTACTTCAGGCTGGACCGTGCGTAGTAACACAGATCAAGACACAGGAGAACGATGGTTATTCTGCTGTTCAGGTTGGTTTCGTAGATAAGAAAGAAAAGAACTACGAATCTGGCAAGGTTTGGCACAGACATGGCGTAAACAAGGCTGAGGCTGGTCACTTCAAAAAGGCTGGTGTTACATCCAAGAGATACGTCAGAGAGCTCAAACTTGAGAACGCAGCTGATTATCAGCTTGGCGCAGAGATCAAGGCTGACATCTTCGCAGATGGAGACAAGATCGATGCAACAGCTATCTCAAAGGGTAAAGGTTTCCAGGGCGCCATCAAGAAGAATGGTCAGCACAGAGGACCTATGGCTCACGGTTCTAAGTTCCATCGTCATCAGGGTTCTAACGGTTCAAGTTCTGATCCTAGCCGTGTATTCAAGGGCAAAGGTATGCCTGGTCACATGGGCGCTGTAAGAGTTACAGTTCAGAACCTTGAAGTAGTAAAGGTAGACGCTGAGAAGAATCTCATTCTTGTTAAAGGCGCTGTACCAGGACCTAAGAAGGGCCTTGTTACTATCAAAGAAACAACAAGAGTTGAGGCATAACGAAGGAAAGGAGGACCATTCAGATGGCTAACGTATCTGTTTTAAATATGGAAGGTAAAGAAGTTGGCAAGATCGACCTGAACGATGCAGTTTTCGGTGTTGATGTCAACGAGCACCTTGTACACCTTGCAGTTGTTCAGTATCTCGCTAACAACCGTCAGGGCACACAGAAAGCAAAGACTCGTTCCGAAGTTTCCGGAGGTGGCAGAAAGCCATGGAGACAGAAGGGAACAGGTCATGCAAGACAGGGTTCAACAAGATCTCCTCAGTGGACAGGCGGCGGTGTTGTATTCGCACCAGTTCCAAGAGATTATTCCTTCAAGATGAACAAGAAGGAGAAGCAGGCAGCCCTTAAGTCCGCTCTTACAGATAAGGTAGAAAGCGGCAATATCGTAGTTCTTGATGAGCTTAAGTTCGATGAGATCAAGACAAAGAAGTTCGCTGAAGTTATGGCTAACATCAATGTAGACCGTAAGGCACTTGTTGTTCTTGCTGATAACGATCAGAACGTTGTTCTTTCAGCTCGTAACTTTGCTCAGGCTAAGACACTGCAGGCTAATTTACTTAACGTTTACGATATCGTAAATGCAAAGACACTGGTTCTTACTAAGGACGCAGTAAGCAAGATCGAGGAGGTGTACGCATAATGGCAGCACTCGAATATTATGACATTATCCTGAAGCCCGTTCTGACTGAGAAGTCAATGAACCTTATGGGCGATAAGAAATACACATTCCTTGTTAATCCTCAGGCTAATAAGACTCAGATCAAGGAAGCTGTAGAGAAGATGTTCGAAGGTACAAAGGTAGCTAAGGTTAACACACTTAACGCTGATGGTACTAAGAGAAGAAGAGGTCAGGCAGTTGGTTTCACAGCTAAGACAAAGAAGGCTGTTGTAACTCTGACAGAAGATTCTAAAGACATCGAGATTTTCCAGGGACTCTAATTTATAGTTAATAATTATGCGTGCAAGGCCCTAACAAGAGTCCGAGGCCAAGGGTAATATCCCTCGCATGCGACAAAATAAGGAGAAAAATAATCATGGGAATTAAGAAGTATGGTCCTTATACCCCATCCAGAAGAAATATGACTGGTTCTGATTTCGCTGAAATCACAAAGAAGACTCCTGAGAAGAAGCTTCTTGTTTCAAAGAACAGCATTGCTGGACGTAATAACCAGGGTAAGATCACAGTTAGACACAAAGGTTGCGGCGGTAGAGTTAAATACAGACTCATCGACTTCAAGAGAAATAAAGATGATATGCCTGCAAAGGTTATCGGTATCGAGTACGATCCTAACCGTACAGCTAACATCGCTCTTATCTGCTACGCAGATGGAACAAAGTCA
>CAMVNV010000171.1 GCA_947168935.1 uncultured Butyrivibrio sp.
ATCACGAAACACGCAGTAAATGCGCGTTTCTGTAATTTACATTTAAGAAGTCATTCTTTTTAACAGAAAAAATATAACCCATTGTATCAGTAAACTTACTAATACAATGGGTTATTATATTTAGGTATATATGCTATCAGCTAAGCTCTGCGATATCATAGAGAAGTCTTTCTGTTGCATCCCATCCAAGACATGGATCTGTGATGGACTTTCCATAGATTCCTTCACCAATCTTCTGAGCACCTTCTTCGATGTAGCTTTCGATCATTACACCCTTTACAAGCTTTCTGATCTCATCTGAATGCTGACGAGAGTGAAGAACCTCTTTAACAATTCTAACCTGCTCACGATATTTTTTGCCAGAGTTATTGTGGTTGGAGTCCACGATAACGGCAGGGTTCTGGATATCCTGCTCCTTATAGAGCTGGTTAACAAGACTAAGGTCCTCGTAGTGGTAGTTAGGAATGTTACGTCCGTTCTTGTTCTGGGAACCACGAAGCACGCAGTGAGCAAGAGGGTTACCGGATGTATTAACCTCATAACCTCTGTAAAGGAAGGAATGAGGATGCTGAGCTGCATAGATTGAGTTCAGCATTACTGTAAGGTATCCGCTAGTAGGATTCTTCATACCTGCAGGTACGTCAAATCCGCTGGCAGTCATTCTGTGCTGCTGATCTTCAACGGAGCGGGCACCTATTGCTACATATGAAAGAATATCTTCAACATATCCCCAGTTCTCAGGGTAGAGCATCTCGTCTGCAGAAGTAAGACCTGACTCTTCTATAGCGCGGATGTGCATATGACGCATTGCGATAAGTCCCTGTCTGAAATCAGGATTTTTTTCCGGATCAGGCTGGGATGTGATTCCTTTATAACCTTCTCCTGTTGTACGAGGCTTGTTTGTATAGATACGAGGAATGAGGATGATCTTGTCCTTAACCTTATCGTTAACTTTTGCAAGGCGTGAAACGTAGTCGATTACTGCATCTTCGTTATCAGCTGAACAAGGTCCTACGATAACTATAAATTTATCACTTTTACCTGTAAAAACATCAGCGATGGCTTTATCTCTTTCTTTCTTTATAGCTTTAAGTGATGCTGCTACAGGGAACTCTTCCTGTATTTCCTGAGGTGTTGGAACCTTCTGAATGTACTCGAATGACATGGTGCTCCTTTCAAAGGTGGTAAAGTGTAGTATTGTTTTTTACCACAAAATGCTTTTATACGTTGGCGCTTTAAAGCGTCGATATAAAGTATAACATATTTTTCTTAAAAATAAAGATGTAATTAATTATTTTAAGTTAATTAATAAAAGTCAATAGTATTGTTGTTTGTAAGCAAAAATATATTCAGGATTAATTATGGGCACAAGATCAGTAAGATAGACGGAATAATATATAAATTTGCCTGAAAAACAAATTTTGTGGTCATTCGTCGTATAAAAAAGACGCTTCGTCAGATTAAATATGATATTCTATATATCAGTGCTAATTTATTAGTATCAAAAATAATATGTTATGAGGTGCATTTAATGAACGTTCAGATTAGTAATGAAGAATTCGCCTGGTCACAACAGGCTATTGGAAAGCTTTCAAGATATTTCGAGCAAAATGTTGTAGGACAGAAGAATCTGGAAAGATCAATGATTGCAGCCCTTCTTGGTAATGGACACGTACTTATCGAATCTGTTCCTGGACTTGCTAAGACTACTGCAGCCAGAGCGTTGGCAGATGCTGTAGGTGGTAAATTTTCAAGAATTCAGTGTACTCCAGACCTTCTTCCGGGTGATATCGTTGGTACGCAGATTTACAGACAGGATTCAGGCAAGTTCGAGACAGTTCTTGGACCTGTATTTGCTAATATCGTTCTTCTTGATGAGATCAACAGATCAAGTGCCAAGACGCAGAGTGCCATGCTTGAGGCCATGCAGGAGAAGCAGGTAACAATTGGTGGAAACTCATATCACATGCCTGAAGATACTTTCTTTGTTATTGCAACACAGAACCCTATCGAGCAGGAGGGTACATATCCTCTCTCAGAGGCACAGGCAGACCGTTTTCTTATCAAAGAGAAAATCTCTTATCCTTCTATCCAGGAAGAGGTTTCTATTCTCAGTATGATGGAAGCTTTGGAACATGGTAATCAGATGGAGAAGCAGCCTGCAGTTCTCTCAATTGCAGAAATTGCAAGACTCCAGAAGATAGTTTCAAATATTTACTGTGATCCTACAGTCAAGAACTACATTGCAGCTATCGTTGCAGCTACAAGATGTGCTGATCAGTATCTTCCTAATAACCTTAAGGGATATGTTAGTCTTGGAGCCAGCCCACGTGCTTCAATTGCTTTCCTAAAGATGGGTAAGGCACTTGCACTTATGCAGGGAAGACTTTTTGTTACTCCGGATGATATTAAGAGTATTTCCAGACAGGTACTCAGACACCGTATATCACTTCGCTACCTTGCGGCAGCAGATGGAATAGGTGAGGACATGATTGTAGATGGTATCGTCAGAGCAATCAAGACTCCGTGAAAGGAATAAGACCATATGTTAGGTAAAAAGCAGAATACTCAGACGTTAAGGCTTCGTCCTAACTATGAGGCACTTAACCTTCCTGCAGCAGAGATTCATTTCAGCAATGTTGGCAGGATAGTAGCACGTGCGGATGGTGCTTTCAGATCTGTTTTCAGAGGCCGAAGCATGGAGCTTGAAGATCTTAGAGAGTATGTTGCTGGAGATAATCTTCGCGATATAGATTGGAAATCATCTTCAAGAACAGGCGAGATTCTTGTTAGAAATTATGTTGCAGAAAAAAAGAGAAAGATCATGTTTGTAGTTGACACCGGCAAAAATATGCTTGGTGCTATGCCAGATGGTCATTCCAAGACAGCGGCTGGAATTATTACAGCTGCCAGTGCTGCTTATATGTGTACCAGAGCTGGTGCTGATTTTCAGATCCTTGGCAGCTCAGAAGCAGGCAAGCAGGAGAGATATTCATGTGGGGCGGGGTTTCTTGAATCACAGCTTCGCAGTCTTGAAGAATGCTATAGTTCAACTGTTAAGCTAGCCAGAAGAAAGAAGGCACCTCTTTCAAAAGAGTTCAATATGCAGCTTAAGCGCATAGTTTCTTCTCCCATGAGAAGCGTATCACTTTTTTTGATAACGGATCTGTATGGAGTTTTATCGCTTGATGACAGGCTCATAAAGAGCATATGTACAGCAAGAGAGCTGTATGTGATCATTATGGAAGATGCGGATTGGGGAAGTGATCACATCTACAATGCGCAGACAGGTGTTGCAATTTCGGAATATTTGTCGTATTCTTCCAAAATGGCCAGGGAGATAAGTGACAAGAAGAAAAATCTTGTGTCTCAGGCTGTAAGAAATCTCCGTGCATGTGGCGCTTCTTATGAAGTGGTAAAAAGTACACAGGATATTACAGAATCAATAATCAAAGTATTAAATAAGGGTACTTGCTAATGGAATTTTCAGTTTCTCCCCATAATGCTTTTTATGATGAAAAGTATTTATATATCATTTTAATAATGCTTGTTTTGGCATCTATCGTATGCTTTGCATGCTTTTTCTTAGTAAAGGATAAAAAGCCGGTTGAAGCTCCTAAAGCGGAGCTGGAAAAGGCCCCTGACCAGGTTGAATTAAGACGCAAGGAGACTCTTTCAAAATTAGAGGCTCTGGATGCTAAATACAAGAAAAAAGAGATAAATGTCAGAGAGACAAGTATGATCATAAGTGCAACAGTAAGAGAGTTTCTTGCATTTGCAACGGGAAAGGAAATTGACTGTAGTACACTTTCTGAAATGCATAAGTGGAACAGTGAGGACCTTACTAAACTTATCGAATGTCTGTATGGCGCAGAGTTTTCAAAATATTCAGCAAAGGATGCAGCTAATTTCTTAAGAGATGCAAAAATACTGGTGGCAGCATGGAGATAGTACTTAGACATAATATACTTGCAATAGTAGCAGTAATTGGAACGGCACTTATTTTAGGAGGAATATTCGGATACAGAGAATATAAAAAGAGAAAAGCTCTTTCAGAAGATGAGATGAGTAAGTTTTTGGGCTATGGTGCCATGTGGATGGTTGACACCATGAAAAGCTACAAAGTCAGAAGGCTTATCCACAAGATACTCAATATTGTTGGAATCATAGGTATTACACTTAGCCTTTTGTCATCAGCCTACCTTTTGGGAAGACCTTCTGTAACTGAGGAAGAAGTTATAGGCGTTCAGAGGCGTGATGTTTTCCTGTGTCTGGATGTCTCTTATTCACTGTATGACCTTAACTACGATTTTGTTGAAAATTTGAAAGAAGTAGTTCAAGGGCTTAATGGAGACAGAATAGGTATTTCTATATTTAATTCTTCCTCCTTGCTGTATATGCCCCTTACTGATGATAAAGATTTTGTATGTGAAAAGCTTGATAATCTTGCATTGTATTTTGCTTATCAGAAAGCATATATGGATGGGACAAGTAACACCTTTTGTAACAATCTCACAGAAAAAGAACAAAGAGAGCTCTTTATAATCGATCATGGAACAATAATCGATGGAGGTCTTGCTGGTAGAGGTAGTTCGCTTATAGGAGAAGGGCTTGCAAACTGCTTATATGATTTTCCGTCACTTGAGGATTCGGAAAGAACCAGAATTATCATTATGGTAACAGATAATGCTCAGTATGAGTGTGAAAACCCGATTGTAGAATTTTCTGAAGCATCAGACCTTTGTGCCAAGAACGGTGTAGTCTTATTCGGAATATTCCCGCCTGAAGAAGTTTTCTATGAAGAAAACTGGGGAGATTTTGATGAACTTCATGATGAGTTTCAAAATGGCTGCTATAAGACAGGCGGTGGATTCTATATGGCTGATAATACTTTTGATACAAAAGGTATAATCAGTGAGATACAGTCTCATGAGGCGATGAAGGTTGATGATATTACTGAGATAAGAACATATGATGTGCCTATGGCGCCGTTCATTTTTATTATAATAGGAATTCTTGCACTTGCTGCTGCAAGAGCTGGAGGTGCATGTTGACAACTAATCCGATTCTTCCGATTTTTGTAATTATAATCATCATAGTTCTGACGTTTGCGGGACTCATTACAGGTGTGCTTAGATCTCATGAAGGGAAAGTCAAGAAGATAATAGAATCCGTTGTAGCTGTTCTTATCTGCATCTGTATTTATTTTATTAACTTAAGGATCATGCTTCCCTCGAACGATGCAATGGTCACTGCTCCAAATCTTAATGTATTATTTGTTGTTGATACCACAATCAGTATGTGGGCAGAAGATTATGATGGAAATAGCTCGCGTATAGACGGTGTTAGAGAAGCCTGCAATACTATAATGGATGAGTTTTCCGGAAGTTCTTTTTGCATTATTACTTTTTCTGATTATGCGGAAGTTACGATGCCGCTTACAACTGACAAACAGTCTATAACAGATGCTCTTGAATATATATATGAGCCTACCATTTATACAGCCAAAGGTAGTAACATGAATAGTCCTGTTGGAGAGATGGACAGGATTCTTGAGTATATGAAGTCTGAATATGAGAACAGAGAGACTATTGTTTTCTTTTTCTCAGATGGAGAAGAGACTTACAAAGAAGATAGAGATAATAGTCAGACTGATTCATCTGTCGATGAAGGTGATGAGGATAAGAGCGGCGAAAGCGCTGAGGAATCTGAAGATTCTACAAGCAGAAAATATGCTCCATACGCCAGTGTCAGCGGTAAAATAGATGGCGGTGCTGTAATAGGTATCGGAAGCACTGAAGGTACTACTATGATTGATGGAGAAGACAATGAAGTCCATGATCCCAAAACCGGAAAGCCTGCTATTACTCGTTAT
>CAMVNV010000172.1 GCA_947168935.1 uncultured Butyrivibrio sp.
TCCAGTCAACATGGGAAGCTCTTGAGTCTGCAGTAGGACAGGGACTTAACATGGGTATCGCAGGTATTCCATGGTGGAACACAGACGTTGCGGGATTCATGAACGGCGACATGACAACAGAATATTACAAAGAACTTGCCCAGAGATGGTTTGAGTTTGCTGTATTTACACCTGTTCTTCGTCTCCACGGCGACCGTGAGCCAATGAACATTCCTGCACTTGATACAACCAAGGACTGGGGCGGCGGATACCTCCACACAGGAGCTCCAACAGAGATGTGGGCATGCGGCGATGAAGTCTTTAATGTTATGAAAAAGAACCTTCAGCTTCGCGAAAGCCTTGTGCCATACATTGACGAGCTCAATAAAGAAGCTCACAAGACAGGCCTTCCTCTTATGCGTGCAATGTTCCTTGAGTTCCCTGAAGATAAGAAGTGTTGGGAACTTGATGATCAGTATATGTTCGGAAGTAAGTACCTTGTAGCACCTGTACTTGCAGCTGGCGTATCTGAGCGTGAAGTATATCTTCCTGAAGGAAAATGGGAAGATATCAGAGATGGTAAGGTATATGACGGTGGATGCACTGTGAAGGCAGCAGCACCTATCGACAGCATACCGGTTTTCAAGAGAGCTTGATAAGTTAAGAATATATGATAAAGCGATTTGTATTATTACAGATCGCTTTATTCTATAGATAAAAAATATATGGGGCTGCTTTGCATTTTTTGCAAGGCAAGGAGGTATAGCATGAATTTTGATTACGAGAAGGAGATGGCGCGTATAGACGCCCAGATAGCTGCTGGACCATACAAGGACACCTGGCAGTCACTGTCTTCATATCCTGTTCCAAAGTGGTATGAAGATGTTAAGTTTGGTATATTCATTCACTTTAGCGTATGCGCACAGACAGCATTTGCCAACGAATGGTATCCACGTGCCATGTACATGAAGGGGACAAGAGAGTACGAGCACCATATCAAGGAGCATGGCTCTCACAAGGATTTTGGTTACAAGGATTTCATTCCACAGTTTAAGGCTGAGAAGTTTGATGCAGATGAGTGGAATGATCTTTTTAAAGAGTCAGGAGCTGAGTATGTAGTCCCTGTAGCTGAGCACCATGACGGATTTCAGATGTATAAGAGTAAATTGTCTCACTGGAACGCAGCTGAGATGGGACCTATGCGCGACGTTGTAGGAGAGATGACAGACTCCATTAGAGAGCATGGAATGATCCCCGGAGTGTCCTCACACAGAATTGAGCACTGGTGGTTTTTGTCCCATGCAAGAGAGTTTGATTCTGATATGACTGGCGAAGAGGAAATAGGTCACATCTACTGGCCTTCCATGAAGGAAAGTGATGACGACATGGATCCTTTCTCAGAGCCTGTTCCAACTAAAGAGTTTCTGGAAGACTGGCTTGCAAGAACAGTTGAGCTTATAGATCGTTTTGCGCCGCGTGTCCTTTATTTTGACTGGTGGATACATCACAGCGCTGTAAGGCCATATTTTAGAAAGATGATGGCATATTATTACAATCATATGGAGAAGCTCGGCCTTACAGGAATCGTGAACTACAAGTACGGAGCACTTCCCTTTGGCTGCGGTGTGCCTGACGTAGAAAGAGGCCAGTTTGCCGAGGCTAAGCCTTACATATGGCAGACAGATACTGCTATTGGTGATAAGTCATGGGGCTACATAAAAGACAATCAATATAAGAGCTCCAGACAGATAATAGAAAATCTTATAGACGTAGTTTCCAAGAATGGAAGACTTCTTCTTAACGTAGGCCCTAAGGGTGATGGAACAATCTGCGATGAAGAAGTTAAGGTGTTAAAAGAGATCGGAAGCTGGCTTAAAGTTAACGGCGAAGCTATCTACAAGACAAAGCCTTATGAAAGATCCTCAGAAGGACCTACCAAGGTTGAAGACGGCTACTTTACGGAAACTTCCAAAGAGTACACATCGGAAGATTTCAGATTTACTGTCAAAGATGACCATATGTATGTTATAGTAATGAAGGCGTCTTTAAACGGAGATTATTATGTAAAGAGCTTTGCGAGAAGACGTGATGAGGATCAGAATCATTTTACTGGGGTAATAAGTGATGTTGAGGTACTTGGAGGAAACTGCAGCTTCGAGCACAAAACGGATGGACTACATATCCATTCAGATATTAAGTCAGATTATCCAGTTGTATTTCGTATCTCTTTTTCTTAAAAAAATGTTAAAAATTCCGCGATAATTTGACCTTGGAGATGATATATATTAAAATACGTGTTTGAATTATAGGTTCAGGGGTTACGATTTGGCTTGAATGATAATTCATGAATATCGAGGTCTTATTGTGGATATTAAAGAAGAAATTATAGAAACTGAAAATAAAAAGGTGCCGACCAAAAGGAAAGCGTCTAAGAGAAGCAGATCAAGAAAGTTCAGAATGGCTATTATCCTTCTGGAGATTCTTGTGATACTTTTTGAAGGCGCTGTTCTTTATGTTGTAAAAAAGCTTGATCGTGTTCAGAAGGTCTCAATCTCAGTAGATGAACTTCAGGAAAATATCAGTGCTGAAGTTAAAGCCAATGCTGAAAGCGGACAGATGAAGGGCTATACCAACATTGCTCTGTTTGGTGTAGATACCAGAACCGGTGATCTTGAGAACAATACAAGAAGTGATACGATTTTAATTGCTTCTATCAATAATTCAACTAAAGAAATTAAGCTGGTCTCAGTTTACAGAGATACCTATCTCAATCTCGGTAATGACTCTTACAACAAAGCTAACAGTGCATATGCTCAGGGCGGACCTACACAGGCCATCAACATGCTCAACATGAATCTGGATCTTAATATCACAGATTTCGTTACAGTAGGTTTTGAGGGACTTGTAGATGTAATAGATGCTCTTGGCGGAATTGACATAGAGCTTACAGATGCAGAGGTTAAGCACCTCAACGATTATCAGAAGATAATGGCTCGTCAGCAGGGCAAGGAATACATAGCTGTTACCCAGTCAGGATATCAGCATCTAAACGGTCTTCAGGCAACTGCTTATTGCAGGATCAGATATACTTCTGGTGATGACTTTAAGAGAACTGAGAGACAGAGAATTGTTTTGGAAAAAGTGTTTGAAGCAGCCAGCAAGGCATCGCTTTCAGATCTTAATTTTTTTAATGATACGGCGACCACCGAGATCTACACATCTCTTTCTACATCAGAGATTCTTGGATATGTATCTAATATCACAAGCTACAGTATAGTTGATACAACTGGTATACCAAGTTCTGATATGAGAACAGGTGCAACAGTCGGAAGAAAGGGAAGCTGCGTAATCCCTGTTACACTTGAAGCTAATGTAATATGGCTTCATGAATACCTTTTTGGAGAAGAGAATTACAGCCCCTCAACCAAGGTTCTTGAATATAGTGAAAAGATCCAGGCTGATTCTGGATATACTCTTGATGAAGAGGGTAATGTAGTATCAGGCTATTACAAAAAGTCAGATACTACCACAACGACAAGTACTCAGAGTACGACACCAAGTACTACTCAGGAAGAAACCACAGATCCGTATGCAGGACTTATGTCTATGATAGATCCGCATACAGGAGGCGTTGTATGGTATGATCCATACACAGGCGCTGTTATCGATCCGGCTACAGGACAGCCTACAGGAGCGATGGCAGATCCGGCTACAGGTAATGTTGTATATCCTGGTGAATCAGGATCTCAGAATTCCCAGACGACTACACCTGATGCAACAACGCCTGCACCAACTGATCCAAATGCGGCGGCTACTCCTGCAGATCCAAACGCAGCGGCGCAGACACCTGCTGATCCAAATGCTGTGCCAACAGATCCAAATGCAGTACCAACGGATCCTAATGCTACGCCGGCTCAGACAACTACAACACCATAAATTATGTATTAAAAAGAGCTGAATTTACGAATTCAGCTCTTTATATTGTTTAGGGGTCATTCCCGTTATCTGTTTAAACTGACGATAGAAATGTATTTCATTGCTATAACCACATAGCTTTGCTATAAGCTCCATCTTATTGTCAGTAGTTTTCACCATTCTCTTGGCATATTCAATTCTCATGCCGATCACATCCTTTTGATAAGATATTCCAAAGAAATCCTTATACAGGTGCTGGAAAAAAGATAGGCTTATATTCATGGAATCAGCCTGCTTTGCCATGCTTATATCATCAAAATTTCCTCCCTGCATGGAAAGGCGCAGAGCCTGAAACTGCGGATAGTAGGGACTTTTATACCTTGGATCATCCTGCATGGTATAGGCACTATACAGGTGATTAATAAGAACGTTCATAAGGCAGTTTATATTATCTCTTTGGATATCTATATTTTTGGTATATGACAGTTCAAACAGAATCTGCCTGAGAAGGGTAGCAGGATCCTCTATATCACTTATCTGGAAAAAGGTGTTAAGGGGAAGGATCCCTTTTGATATCAGATTCTCACCTTCAAAAGTAAAGTGAAGCCAGTCGTCTATATACTGCCCCTTGGGGTTTGAATAAGAGTAGGCAATCTTTGGGTCTATTATTACAGCACTTCCCGGAGGAACACTTTTTTGAAATCCCCCTATATTGTATTCGCCGCCAGATCTTATCAGCAGGATAACATAGTGACCTGCTCCCCTTGGACGTGACATCATAAAGCCTTCCGGATGTACCTTATTAGCGCCTCCATAAAAAACGTCGTACATATCTTTTCTCCATATGACCAAACAATAAAAAGCAGAAAATGTTAGTTATTATGTATTATCAGATATTATAAAAGCGCAGTCAATTAATTAAACTGTTGTTAGAGCAAAAAGGCTTATAAGCAGCTGATGAAAAGAAAGGGAAAGTGATATGTTAGATTACGCAAAAGAGATTTCTAAAAAGATTAAAGATAAAGAGCTTGCCGCTGCAAAAAGAATAGGAGATAAGATTCCCTACACAGCAGTTGACGGAGTTTTCGACGACTGGACAGATAAGAACCTTTGCTGGTGGACCAACGGCTTTTGGGGCGGAATGATGTGGCAGCTATACGGTGCTACTAAGGAAGAGATATTTAAGACTAAGGCTATGGAGCTTGAAGATAAGCTTGATGGCAATCTTATGAACTATAACGGAATGGATCATGACAGCGGTTTTAAGTGGCTTACAACATCTCACGCTTCAATGCTCCTTACAGGAAGTGAAGAGTCCAAGAACAGGCTCCTTCTTGCTGCGGCAAATCTTGCTGGACGCTTTAATCCCGCAGGCTTCATCCGTGCCTGGAACGATGAAAAGGGCGATAACGCAGGCTGGGCTATTATCGACTGCCTTATGAATCTTCCCCTTTTATATATAGCAACGGAGCTTACAGGTGATCCAAGATTTAAAAAAATCGCCATGATCCATGCAGATACAGCTATCAAGCACTTTGTAAGAGAAGACGGTTCTGCAAGGCATATCGTAATATTCAATCCCGAAACAGGAGATTTTGTAGATGAACCCGGCGGACAGGGCTATGGCAAGGGCTCTGTATGGACAAGAGGCCAGAGCTGGGCACTATACGGCTTT
>CAMVNV010000173.1 GCA_947168935.1 uncultured Butyrivibrio sp.
TGCACCTTGAATCACATCCTAAATGATAACTCAATGGAACACTATCGAGAAGAGTTAGCATAAACAAGGAGTTTTGCGAGTCATCTGGCAGATAAAAAACTGTCAGATGGCTTTTTTTATTGTGTGAAAACAGATATAGTAGAAGGTAAATATCTGATATATCAGCATCAGGGACTTGGAACTGCATTGGTTTCATATGCTGTATCCAGACCTGTATATCAGGGACTAAGAGGAATTCTTCTCACCAAGAATGCACATGGTTTGTATAGAAAATTTGGTTTTGAGTTAAACACAGAGCGTGCAATGATTAAGTAGAGGGTAAAAACGATGCTTATAAAGCGAATTGGAATTGAGCAAAAAGAAGCGATAAAAAAGCTGTTTGTAAGTGTGTTTACTATAGAACCATGGAACGATGACTGGTCAGATGAAAAGCAGTTGGATTGCTATATAGATGATCTGATTGGACAGGGATATTCGCTTACATATGGGTTATATGATGGTGATGAACTCATCGGTATGTCCTTGGGCTACATAAAACACTGGTATAAAGGGACTGAATACTATATTGATGAACTATGCATAAGAACTGACAGGCAAGGCGCAGGGGCCGGTACCTTTTTCCTGTCAGAAATAGAAAAGGCAATTAAAGAGCTGGGGCTGAAGCAGATCTTCTTACAGACTGAAGCTCATGTTCCTGCTTATGAGTTCTATAAAAAGAACGGCTATATCGAATTAGAAGGGCATGTATCATTTGCCAAGGAGCTATGAAAAATAACTGGGAGAAATTAGAACATGCTTGAAAGAATGGATGATTTCTTTACTGCCCGTATCAATGGGTATGACGAGCACATGAAGAGCAATATTGAAGGCGCGTCTTTATTTTATAAGTTTACAGCAGCTCTTTTGCCGGCCGGTGAAAACGCAAAGGTGCTTGATCTGGGTTGCGGAACAGGACTTGCCGGATGAAGTGTTTTATCATTATGACACTCCGCTGACTGTGGAGCATGAGAAAGAAGCTTTAATAGCTGCTGGATTTACAAAAGTAGAAGTGCTTAATCATTGGGAAGCAACATATACACTGAAAGCAGGAAAGGGATGAGGTAAGTATGGCATCAACTAAAGAGTATCTGGATTTTATCTTAGAACAGCTTTCGGGGCTTGATGAAATAACATATAAGGCAATGATGGGCGAGTACATCATCTATTATCGCGGCAAGATCGTTGGTGGTATCTATGATGACCGCTTCCTTGTAAAGAACGTAAAGGCAGCCATAGACAAGATGCCTGACGCTGATCTGGAGCTTCCTTATGAAGGAGCAAAAGAGATGCTGCTTGTGGATGATGTTGATAATAAGGAGTTTCTGAAAGAGCTTTTTGAAGCAATGTATGATGAACTTCCGGCTCCAAAGAAAAAGAAGTGAGGAGGAACTGTATGATCACAAGGGATGAGGCATTTGAACTTTTAAAGAAATATAACAAGGATCCATTTCATATCCAGCATTCATTGACAGTTGAGGCTGTTATGAAGTGGTATGCAAATGAACTGGGATACTCTGATGAAGCAGAGTACTGGGGGATTGTAGGTCTTTTGCATGATATAGACTTTGAACTGTATCCAGAAGAGCACTGCCTGAAGGCTCCTGAACTCCTAAGAGAAGGTGGTGTCAGTGAAGACATTATTCACTCTGTATGCTCGCATGGCTATGGAATAACTGTTGGATGCGGGACAACTATAGATGTGGAACCCATTCACGAAATGGAGAAAGTTCTTTTTGCAGCAGATGAGCTTACCGGACTTATCTGGGCAGCGGCGCTCATGAGACCGTCCAAGAGCACCAAGGACATGGAACTTAAGTCTCTCAAGAAAAAGTACAAGAGCAAGGGCTTTGCCGCAGGCTGCTCCAGAGAAGTAATTGAGCGAGGCGCGCAGCAGCTTGGCTGGGAACTTGATAAGCTGCTTACCATGACTCTTCAGGCTATGGCAGCAAGCGAAGATCTGATAAACGAAGAATTTGAGGAATACTCATGTGGAAGATAAAGCAGATTTTTGATGGAGACTTTGGCTGCGAGGAGCTCGCACCCGGAGAAAGGCCAAAGGTTTCAGTAACACTTGAAAATGAGGCGGGACAAACGAAGCTTGTTTCCGTAGAAGATGCATGGCTTTCTGATAACGGACTTAATGTAGGCGATGCTTGGCCTATGCAGGGTATCTGCTAGAAAGGATGGGTTATGCAACTTGCAGGGTGAAACTTTAATTTCAGTAAAACTTACTACGAGGTATGACTCCGAGCCATGTCCAACGGTATTGGACATAAACAGAGAATGCCCGTATTTCTTAGCTTTCAGCGGATTCGCTGTCTATGGTAAAGACTTTTTAAAGTTTTGGGTGTAGATTTAAGCCATCACAAAACGGAGGTAACGTTAATGGACATGGTAAAAATGGGAAGTTTCTTAGCAGAGCTTCGAAAGGAACACAATCTTACACAAGCTGAGTTGGGCGAAAAACTGGGAGTGACTAACAAGACGATCTCACGCTGGGAGACAGGAAATTATATGCCGCCGGTTGAGATGTTGGAGGAACTCAGCAACATGTATGGTATGACCATTAACGAGCTCCTGAGTGGTAAAAAATTATCCACGGAGGAGTACAAAGAGATGGCAGAAACAAACATCAAAGAAACATTAAAGGCAAGTACATTTGAATTAAAGGAAAAGCAGGAATACTTCAAGAAGAAGTGGCTTCGGGATCACGTGGCGGTCATGGTCTTTGTAGGCATCTGCATTGTTGGGGTTTTCGTTGCAGGTGCAATCATGAGGAATTCCCTGGTCGGCTACGTGGCTATACTAATGCTGGTTTTGGCACATGGCTGGAGAAATAACGCCATGATGACCTATGTTGAGAGATATGCCTTCGATGGTAGTGAAACTTCAAAAAAAGCCTGACATGTAAACATGACGGGATAATGTGTTGTCACTTTATATCGGAAGATAACAGAAGGGCTTGATAAGTATATTACTACTTGGCAGGCTCTTTTATTTTGCACGAATTGTGATATCATTGTGTTAGCTATAACTAACTAAATGAGAGGCAAGTGGTTATGAAAACAGCAGAACAATACAAGTAAGGATAAGGAAATATGGGAAAATGAAACTCAAAAACTACATGAAAGAAGGGCAAAAGCTTCCGCTTTTTGGAATCGGACCGTATCTGATATATGGAATAGGGCTGCTTACAGCAGTCTGTATCGTTTTGTTTGTATATGTTTTTAAGAATGGAAATATGGATGGCCCTTGGAAATGGATATTCAGGATAGGGGGAGGTGCTCTTATCGTATACGGATTATTCATTTGGTTTGTTGGAGCGCTGAAATCAGACATGGATGAGAGCATTATCGAAAATAAACTTAAAACGGATGGCTTATATGCATGGGTCAGGAATCCGATGTACAGCGGATGGTGGTTTGCACTTACAGGAATAAGCTTTATGTGGCACAACATATTTATGATACCTGTATTCTTTATAAACTGGGGTATCATGACAATTGTACTTAAGAACACTGAAGAAAAATGGCTCTCCGACTTGTATGGCGAAGAATACGAAGTATATAAGAGACGAGTAAACAGATTCATTCCATGGAAAAGAAGGTATCTATAAGAATTTCATAGCAGAGCGAAGCAAGGCAGCCACATGGAAGATCAGAATGCAAATTGGTACCAGTAATCAGCTCGGATTCTAATGAAATATTATTTTTTCGAACAAAGTAGAGTATTTTCAGGTATTAGAGAAATACTCTATTTTTTTGGCGCAAAATCAAAATTGATGGGCTATAATGGGAGATATGATGAGAGATCCATTATCGGCCATTAGAAATGGTCAGAAATTAACTACAAGGGAAGAAGTAATCCTAATTTTAAAGCTGAGCTTTCCTGCAATACTGGCTCAGATATCATCCATAATCATGCAGTATATTGATGCATCCATGGTAGGACATCTTGGAGCTAATGCTTCTGCCTCCATCGGAATTGTTTCAAGTACTACATGGCTTATTGGAGGTATTCTGACAGCCGCAGCCATGGGCTTTTCAGTATGTGTGGCACACAGGATAGGTGCAAAAGACGAAGAAGGAGCCAGGGTAATAGTAAGATGGGGGCTACTTTGTTGCCTTCTGTTTAGCTTACTTATTATGACTATCGGAGTCCTGGTAAGTCCAAGGCTCCCTGTATGGATGGGCGGAGAGAATGCCATAAGAAGAGATGCATCAGCGTATTTTCTTATATATGCATTATCGATCCCAGCAAGGGAGATGCTCTTTGCATCACAGGGAATGATCCAGTCAAGCGGAAACATTCGTGTGCCAAGTATACTGAATGTCATCATGTGCGTGCTGGATGTTTTCTTCAATGCACTCCTTATTCCGAGATACGGTGTCATAGGTGCAGCGCTTGGAACAGCCTTTTCTTTTGTTATAATCGCTATTGTGATGCTTTATATACTGATTGTAAGGTCACCATCACTTAGCATAGTAGGAAGAAAGGAAAAGAAGCCTGCCATATTTAAAGGATTTGCATCAAATGAGCTTCCTACAGCACTAAAGATAGCAATACCTGTGGCAATTGATAATATCATCATGGGATTTGCCTATGTTGCCTTCACACGTATTGTTTCGCCCTTCGGAACAGTATCGGTAGCTGCGAACTCCTTCTCGATCACGGCAGAGGGCCTTTGCTATATGCCCGGCTTTGGAATAGGCGTAGCTGCCACAACGATAGTTGGACAGTGTATCGGCGCAAGGAGAAAAGAACTTGGCAAAAGACTTGGATGGATGGCAGTAATACTTGGAATGGTTATTATGGGCTTTAGCGGAGCACTTATGTGGATTTTTGCCCCATTCATGATAGGAATCCTGTCACCGGATCAGGAGATAAGAAGACTTGGAACCCAGATACTAAGAATAGAGGCATTTGCAGAGCCTTTGTATGGCGCTTCGATTGTAGCTGCCGGCGTATTCAGGGGTGCAGGTGAGACTCTTTTATCAAGTGTCCTTAATCTTCTAAGCGTATGGGCAGTCAGAATACCGCTGGCATATTTCCTTGGTTCAAGGTATGGCCTTAAAGGCGCATGGATTGCCATGTGTATAGAGCTGTGCGTAAGGGGTACTCTTTTCCTTATAAGGCTTGGGCTTTGGAATACAAAGAAAGATAGAGATAAATAAAGTATTGGAGGATCCTTATGGAAGCATTAGAAGCCATTATGACAAGAAGGAGCACCAGAAAGTACAAGGATGAAGCCCCTGATAAGCCCCTGATAAAGGTCAATTTAGGGTCAATTTAGTTCAATTTAGTTCAATTTAGTTCAAATATTTTAACTATTCCAAAAAGCCGCGTTTTGCGAATAGTTAAATTTCTTGAATTAAATTCTCCTAAAATTTTTTAGTAAACGCATATCTCTTAGACTAAAGGCACACTATTTTGTAGGCGTTGCATTTAGTCTAGGAATTCTTATATTCTATTATCAAGACGT
>CAMVNV010000174.1 GCA_947168935.1 uncultured Butyrivibrio sp.
TTGAGGCTTGTTCCTCTTTTGAGGCTTGTTCCTCTTTTGAGGCTTGTTCCTCTTTTGAGGCTTGTTCCTCTTTAGCTTTTTTATTTTTCACTTTGATTATTTGTTTTTTTATATTCACATCCCCTGTTAAAAAATGCTATTAGCATCAAAAATAATATATCGCTCCAAAATTGATGCTTTGAATTTTGCGTTAGAAGTACATTTTCATCAAATCCTACGTTTACCTCTATTTTTGATGCAAAAATAGCTTGCCTTATCCAGTTCATCCTTGCAAAAAGATTTGATTTTGCATCAAATAATTGCAATTTTGCATTTTTTGATGAACCACAATTCATTGCCTCTTTTACAAAAGCAACAAAAACGATAAGATACTGGGATTTTGATGCACAGATGGGATTATTCCCACATATCTGCGCGCTTAAAGCAACGCAAAAGCATCGAAATACGACATTTTTTTGATTTCCGGCTCCTTAGAACAGGAATCGACAACAAAACACAATATACACTAATCTTATTCAAAAGTAAATAGCCACAAAAAAGTTGCCCCCACCCGCACACTATGGCAAAGCAAGGACAACTTTATAATAAACAGATCACATATTTCTCTTACTTCACAACAACCCTGTTCTTACCTGTATTCTTAGCTTCATACAGAGCCGAATCAACAGTCCTGAGCGTCATAGTGTAATCGCCGGTATAAGCTGAAACACCAACGGAGATTGTAAATGGAACCGGTGTGTCGTTTGCATTCTCTATCTCAGTCCTGAACTTCTCCATGCGGTCGCGGGCTGTATCAATGTCACAGTTCCTGAAAATAATTACGAATTCCTCGCCGCCATAACGGATTACATACTCGCCTTCGTGGGTATCTTTGGAAAGCTTTTGACCTATGTAGAAAAGGGTTATGTCGCCAGTATAGTGACCATTCTCATCATTGATCTTCTTGAAATCGTCGATATCAAGCATTGCAACAGAAATAGGCTCATCAGAAGGGATTTTTTCTAGTATGTTCTCTGTTCTGATCTTTTCCAAAACATGCCTGTTGTATACCTGAGTCAGCGGATCTGTGATCATGGCCTCTTCCAGCTTCTGGGATATTCTATAACGATCCAGGAAAAAAGCGGTCATGATATATTGAACAAATATAATACCTGTTATGATCGGAATCTCCAGGGAAATGATCTGTTCATAGCTGATATAGTGGTTAAAGATATTGGTAATAAATATCTCGCATACGAATATGATTCCATTGATAGTTGTATCCATTGGGGTTGATACATATCCGATTACCAGCCAAAGGATATTGACTATGATAATTCCTGTAATGGAGTTACTATTATCGACAAGATTATAAGCTGTCCAGCTTGCGGCAATGACCATACCATGTCCCAGGAAAAAGTCCATAACGACCATTGTACGGGAGTTGTTGCTAAAATGGGTCACAATAAAAAATATAGCTATGAAAACAAGAATCGATAGTCTTGGAATAAGCGTGGGAATAAAGGATCCATTGATCATGTAATCCGAATAGATAAAGAATATGGTAGTAATGCACGCCACAAGAAGGCCAAGCTCTACGATACCCTGATAGTACTCGCACTTAGCTTTGTAGAATTCGGCCTTTTCCCTGGGTTTCATGGATCTAAGGTCTTTTAGTAAAGCAGCTATCGTTTTGATACTACTGACTATTCTCATATTCGATACCTCTAACTATTATTGTATCAAATATTCGTAATTTAGTGAACTGTATGACGTGTGTAATTCAAATCAGCATTATTCCTGTAATCAATTCCTTGGATTTATCCCTTACTCGCTATCCTTTATATATTACTATGTTGATTTCATCTCCATTATCCTGACGAAAAATCTAATATTGCATCAAAAGTGCCATGTTGCTCCATAATTGATGCTTCAAATTTTTACATCTGCAACACAGCTTCATCAAATTCAACTTTTTTCTTGTTTTTGATGCAAAAATAGCTTGCATTATCCAGATCATCCTTGCCAAAAGATTTGATTTTGCATCAAATAATTGCAATTTTGCAGTTTTTGATGAACCACAATTCATTCCTCCATTCACAAAAGCAACAAAAATGATAAGATGCTGGAATTTTGATGCACTGATGGGATTTTTCAACATATTATTGCGCTTAAAGTAGCACAAAAGCATCCCCAAAACCCAACCCCCGCAGACTTTGCCAGCGCAAAGTTTGCGAGGGTATAGTTTGCGGGGATAATAATAATCAGTCGAGCTCCGTAATTCCTCTCTTGAACTCGTTTTCAATATCTTTGGTAATAGTGATCTTAGCTGACTTAATCTCAAGTCCGCCCTGGGCAAAATAGAACTTAAGGTAGAAGTTACTCATAAATGCAGGAATAAGGTCTATCTTAACTTTCTTCCACTCCTTGTCCATTCCTGTAAGAGTAAAGGACTTAACAAGCTGCTTGTCCTGGAATACAGATACAGGAAGCTGTGCTACGTCAGGCTGATTGTCAGCTCTAAGTTCAAGTTCAAGCTCCATGAGACACTTCTTAGGAGAAGTTAAAACAAAGGCTGTAGTTGAGCCCTTCTCAATCTCAAAATCCTTAGGATCAAGCTCTGTTACACCATCATTCATCTTAACCTTGATCATATCCTGAAGGTTAACATCTTCAGCTGATACAGCGTCCTTAAGCTCCTTATCAAGCTCTGACTCTATTCCAAGCATGTGCTTGTAGGCCGGAGTCTTTAAAAGGAATCTAAGGATATTGCCTGCTCCTCTTGCAAGCTCTGCTCTTGTGAGCTTACCTTCAGCAAGGGCACTTTCAAGGTTATCGTGGCCAGAGTTAGCTTCTGCATCGCCGTTAACCATGTTAAGGTCGTTCTGGGCACGAACCTGAGATGCTACGTTAGCGTAGTCGCCTGGAGCACCTGCTTCGTCATTGCCCATTGCCCACCAGTCAGTCATTACGATTCCGTCAAATCCCCACTCATTTCTAAGAATTGTTGTAAGAAGGTCGTAGCTACTTGCTGTCCAGATGCCGTTTACAGGGCCGTAAGTACTCATGATGGCTCTAGCGCCGCCTTCTCTTACTGCTATTTCAAAGCCCTTAAGATATATCTCACGAAGAGCTCTTTCTGACATTATGTTATTGGCAGTATGTCTCTTAAACTCCTGAGTATTACCTGCAAAGTGCTTGATAACTCCGGTTACATCATATGTGTGAAGTCCCTGAAGCTGTGCCTTAACAAGCTTTCCTGTAAGGAATGGATCTTCTGAGAAGTACTCAAAGTTTCTTCCGTTAAGAGGACTTCTGTGAATATTCATTCCAGGTCCTAAGAGGGCATCGATTCTGTGTCTTCTAAGATCAAGACCTTCCCATCTAAAGAGCTCTTTGTTGATCTCTTCATCAAAGGTACAAGCAAGACATGTTCCGTTAGGAAGGGAAAAAGCGTGTGTTCCGCAGTCCATACGGATTCCTGAAGGGCCATCAGAACAGCCTCCTGCAGGGATACCAAAGTTTTTAAGAGACTCACTAAGTCCTCCGAAAGCTCCTGCGATTCCTGCTGTAACCTTAGGTGAGCACATTCCCTCACCTCTTGCAATAGTGCAAAGGTCCTTATCAGAAAGCTGAGCGATAAACTCATCAAGTGATACCTTTTTATCCTCAACGTCTTTTAACTTAAATCCCTTATCACCTGTATATGGGAGAGCCTTAGGAAGTCTGTCTGCTCTCTTTTTATTAGGATCAAGAGTTCTTGTAGGGGCGTTTTCATATGCCTTTACAAGCTTTCCGTTCTTGATAGCCGGGCGGAGGCGCTCAAAGTCCTGAACAGGAGCATAAGCTTCTTCGCACTGCATGATAACTTCAAGATCATCAAGACTAAAGCTTCCTACAGATACTGCGCTTCTAACATCGCTTCCAACAAAGAACTCATACTCGCCCTTTTCAAGGACATAAGCTGACTTATGGCCTGTTACGCCGCTGTCATCGTAGGATGAAAACCAGTATTTTGGAATCTCGAATTTCAGAGTCTGGCACATTCCAGGTGCAAGAAGATCTGTCTTATCGAAGCTGCAAAGAGTCTTCTCAGGCTTTCCAAGTTCTCCCTGAGGAGCCTTGGCATAGACCTGAACAACCTCTTTACCTGCTATGTCGCCAGTGTTAGTTACATTAACTTCTACAAAGACGCTGTCTTTACCGTCATATTCAAAAGAGAGAGTCTTAATATCAAAGCTTGTGTATGAAAGACCAAATCCAAATGGATACAGAACGCTGTCTTTATCAAAGGTCTCAAAATAGCGGTAGCCAACGTAGATATCTTCTGACTGAATGTTCTTTTTCTCAGAGCCAAAGTTCTTTGTTGATGAATAGTCGTCAATATCCCTTGCAATAGTATCTGCAAGCTTACCAGATGGGTTAACTGCGCCTGTTACAACGTCAAGAACTGCGTTACCGCCTTCCTGGCCGCCCTGCCATACGTAGAGAACTGCGGATGGGTCTATCTCTTCAACCCACTTCATATCGATGATATTACCAACGTTAAGAAGGACGATTGTGCGGTCGAATGCTGCCTTCACCTTCTTAAGAGCTGCTACTTCTTCGTCAGTTAATAAGTAGCTTCCCTGCTCCTTTTTATTGTCCTTGTCTTCGCCTGCTGTTCTTCCTATGATGAAAACAGCTACGTCTGACTCTTTCGAAGCCTCTTTTACCAAAGCATCATCAAGAGGCATCTCCTTCTGGAACCAAGGCTCTGCTGCCCATCCTGTTCCAACATCAAAAGGATTTTCTTTGACAAAAGACTCATAGGCTTCTCTGACTTTCTTGTTAACTACAAGGTCCTTGGAAGCAGAAAGTGCCTCATATATACCAACTACATAGTCAACGTTAACCATTCCGCCTGAGCCTGTTCCGCTCTTGTAATAGTTCATCTGGCTTCTGCCAAATACAGACACCTTGGTGCCCTTTGCAAGAGGAAGCGCTTTGTTATCGTTTTTGATAAGTACGATACCCTCTGCAGCTGCCCTTCTGGCTACCTCTTTAAACTTTTCGATATCCCAGGTCTTTCCCATTAACTCTCTCTCCTTTAAAGCTTCAAAACTCTATCAATCCCCAATATTGATATAGCACGCTAGCCCTTTTTTACCCAAAATACACTCTTTTAACCCTTTACTGCACCGATCATTACACCTGATTCGAAGTATTTCATGATGAAAGGATATACCACGATCATCGGCGCACTAGAAACTATTATAACAGCATATTTGACAAGTTGCTTAAAAGCATTTACATCTGATACTGCATCAAGTGCTGTCATGCTTGCAGCCGTGTTGGCGTCATTAACGATAAGGATCTCTCTAAGTACCAGCTGGAGCGGGAAGAGCTCGCGGTCCTGAAGGTACATAGCTGCCTGGAACCATGAATTCCAGTGCTGAATAAT
>CAMVNV010000175.1 GCA_947168935.1 uncultured Butyrivibrio sp.
CCTACGAGGATTTCGAATCTGAATATGAGGCGTATTCTAATGATTCCTTTTACTGGCTGGATGCCAGCTGTTGCGACTACATAGAGGATAAGGATGATATTGACGAGGCGCTAAGCACTGATTACGAGGAGAAATATGAAGATTACATGGAGAGAAATGCGTATACAGTTGATAAGCCTGTAATCTATCTTTATCCCGAAGAAGATAATACATGCATTTCAGCGCAGCTTGATATTAACGGATCCTTTACCTGCCTTGATCCTGCCTTCAATATAGAAAATGGTTGGAACGTATTTGCAGACAGAAATGGTGACATCCATCTGGATGGCAAGACCTACGATTACCTTTTCTGGGAAGCTGAGCTTTATGCAAACTTCAGCTTTGATCAGGGCTTTTGCGTAGCTGGTGATAAGACTCAGGAATTTTTGGAAAGAGTCCTTCCTCAGCTTGGACTTAACGAGAAGGAGACAGACCAGTTCATTGAATACTGGCTTCCTATTATGGAAAAAAATCCTTATAATGTTATAAGCTTCCAGACTAATGAATATACAGACTGTGCAGGACTTGAGATCACACCAAAGCCTGACACAATGATCAGAGTATTCATGGCATTCTATGCAAGCGACAGTTTTGTTGAAATGCCTGAGCAGACATTTACATGCCCTGAAAGAGAAGGCTTTGTAGCCGTTGAGTGGGGCGGATCATATGTGAGATAAATAATAGCTGTAGCCATTAAAAGATTTATATTGAATACGTATTGATAATAAAAGTTAAAATAATGAACTATACATAACTATAAGGAGAGTAACCTGTTCACACATCACGGTTTTACTCTCCTTATTTTTGCTCTGATATTATATAATGGATTTTATGAGTGCTTCATCCAATGGAGGTGGCCTGTCGTCATAGGAGGCGATCAGGGCTGATAATACAGGCTAACGAGACAAGGAGTGTGTATGAAAAGAAAACTTAAGATTATCGCTGTGCTTATTATCATGGCGCTTATAATAGCAGGACTTGGTAAGCTTTTATGGAGTCAGAATGTAGCAACATTTATAGCATCTTATTATGAATTGCAGGGCGTTGATGTATCGCACTTTCAGGGGAATATTGACTGGGAAGTTCTAAAAGATCAGGGAATCTCTTTTGCCTATATTAAGGCTACAGAAGGTAGCGGACATGTGGATACACGTCTTGATGCCAACTATCAGGGAGCAAAGGAAGCTGGTATTATATATGGCTTTTATCATTTCCTGAGCCTTGAGAGCGCACCTGAAACTCAGATGGAGAATTTTAAGGCAGCAGTAGGGTCTTTTGAAATGGACCTTGTTCCAGCCATAGACGTCGAGTGGTACGGGAATATGAGAGACAACCCGCCGGATAAAGCCAAGGTTCTTGACACTCTTACTAAGATGATATCGCTGATGGAAGAAGAGTATGGCCAAAAGCCAGTTATATATACTACCCAAACCTTTTTTATCAAATATCTTAGTGGCGCTGACCTGGGGACTCCTATGTGGATACGAAATGTTTATTTTTATCCGATCCAGGATTTTGTTATCTGGCAGTATACAGACAGGGCGGTAATGGACGGATACAGTGGCCAGGAGAAATATATTGATCGAGATGTGATAAGCCGTGATGATCTAGGCAAGATCAGACTTGGAGATTAAATTTCATCAATTATTTTTTATAGAAATTGTATTTGTGTCATCAAATGTAGTACAATATAATTACATTTTTTCGTATTTTTTTATAAGCGCGTTTGGTGACTCATAAAACGAGGTCTATGTCATATGGCAGATATTCGTAGTATTCTCGAAACGGCCAAGCAGGCCAATGCATCTGACGTTCATATCACAGTTGGTATTCCGCCCAAAATGCGTGTTAACGGGCAGCTTATTTCACTTGATGATTATGGCAGGATGATGCCGCCAGATACTCAGGCTATCGCTGATTCCATCATGAACGAGAGGCAGAAAGAGTCTCTTGAAGCTCATGGCCAGCACGATATGTCTTTTTCCATAGCAGGAATAGGACGTTTCCGTGTCAATGTCTTCAAGCAAAGAGGTTCTGTTGCGCTGGCGTTAAGACTTGTTGCAACGCAGGTTCCTCCGGCTGAGACCTTGGGAATACCGGCTTCTGTTATAGACCTGTATCAGAGGAAAAGAGGTCTTATCCTTGTTACAGGACCTACAGGATCTGGTAAGTCTACTACGCTTGCATCTATAATCGATCTGATCAACAGGAACAGAGAAGCTCATGTTATCACTCTTGAGGACCCTATAGAATATCTGTATCAGCACAGTAAATCTATAGTTAACCAAAGAGAGATCGGACTTGACTCTGATTCATATGCTGCAGCTCTTAGGGCAGCACTTCGAGAAGATCCTGATGTAATTCTTGTCGGAGAGATGAGAGACCTTGAGACTATTCAGACTGCGATCACTGCGGCTGAAACAGGTCACCTGGTTTTATCAACACTGCATACAATAGGTGCTGCGACCACTGTCGATCGTATTATCGACGTATTTACACCGCATCAGCAGCAACAGGTAAGAATTCAGCTTGCCAACGTACTTGAAGCTGTTATTTCTCAGCAGCTTATCCCAACTGCGGATGGAGCCGGACGAGTTGGTGCTTTTGAGGTAATGCATGTAAACAGTGCTGTTCGTAATATGATCCGTGAAGGCAAGACGCATCAGCTGATCACTGTTATGCAGACCAACAGAAAGCTTGGAATGATCACTATGGACGAAGCTATCATCCAGCTGTATCAGTCAAGGAAGATCACAAGGGAGATGGCAATCCAGTTTGCACAGGATCCTGATACAATGCAGATGAAGATGTTCCATTAGGAAAAGAAATACAGTAATATACTGTTTATATGGTTTTTGAGAAAAGTTTGGATAGATAATCCTAGGGAGGATATATGGAAAGCAGGGTAGGGGTTGTAAAGAGCAGCGCATCTAAAGCGCGTGTTCTTTTATTGGAACGCATTGGTAAATGGGAGATAGCAGTTGGTGCTTGTCTTTGCATTTATGGAATAGTAAATCTGATATGTGATTTTTGGTTTGGTTTTACAAGATATAGTCTTACAGGCATGATCATAGAGTGCCTTGTTATAGCTCTTACTATCGTGATAGGTGCTTGGGGAATTGGCTCGGGTACACATCATCTTTACAGTATCAGTCATTTCAGAAGATATATTAGTTTTCTTCAGCATGACGAGACTGGTTCGGTGAGAAGACTTGCAGATAACACCCACGAGCCTTACGATGAGACACTCGACAGGATTCACAGATATGCTGATCGCGGATACTTTGGCAACATCATAATAGATGATGCCTCAGGCCGTATTTCTTTTCCTGACAGGATCAGAAAGTATTCTGACTGCGGGTATAGAACAGTAACCTGCTGCGGCTGTGGCGCAACAAGGTCACTTCCTGACAGCACGGTGATCAAGTGCGAATTTTGCGGAAATGTTATAGACACTGAAAATGAGAATGAATAAAAAAGTGCCAGCAGCTGCTGGCACTTTTACTTTGGGCTTTTTTGATTAGCGAATATCAAATTTTTTTGATATAGTAAGAACCCTGGCTTTCGATAAGGCCACTGATCTGCATCATTGTAAGAGTCTGTAGTATGACACTTACTGGCTCTGTGACGCCTTTCTTTTCTAGAAGTTGTGCAATCTGCGTTGCGGAGATTGGATAGATATCCATGACGTCTAGAACGGATCGTTCTAGTGGCGATAAATTTTTGAATTTGGCATTGTTTATATGGGTTGATGCTAAGGAGTGCTCGTCTGTGGCATTTATAGCAGACTTTTCCGTAATTCCTGAAGAAGGTGATAATCCTGCTCTAATTGCCCCTAAACTATCAATAATATCATCAGGCGTCAGCGCAATGCCTGCGCCCTGCCTTATAAGCTCATTACATCCATCAGAGAGCCTGTCTGTTATGCGTCCTGGGACTGCGAATATCTCTTTTCCCTGCTCTAAGGCCATGTCTACGGTTATCTGTGTTCCGGATTTCTTTCTTGCTTCTATTACCAGTACGATGTCTGAAAGGCCTGAGATAATGCGGTTGCGCATTGGGAAAAGGCGTGCTTCAGGTGGGGTACCTGGAGCGTATTCTGAGATTATTCCACCATTTGCGCACAGCATATCGTATATGTCGCGGTTATTGTCCGGATAACAGTATTCAGGGCTACATCCAAGAACAGCAAAGGAAGGATGACCGGCTCTAAGAGCAGCCTTTTGACTTATGCCATCTACACCCATGGCCATTCCGCTTATGATCTGTACGCCAGCTTCTGCAAGCGCAAGTCCGAACTGTCTTGCAACATATCTTCCATACTCGCTGCACATCCTTGCTCCAACGATCGAAACGGATGGAAGAGTACTGTCAGGAAGTTTTCCTTTTACAAAAAGACATGCAGGAGGATCAGGGATCGTGCGCAGCTTTTCTGGGAATTCTTCGTCTTCATAGGGGATAAGACGTATTCCCATATCGAGCATTTTCTTGTATTCTTTTTCTTTATTCCAACTATTTTTAGTATACTTAAGGCCTTCGGCGGCTTTCTTGGGAAGAACCTGATCGATCTCTTTATCTGAAAGGGCAAGCACATTACCTGCGGTCCCATACTTATCCAGAAGTTTGCCTATAGTTCTTTTTCCAATGCCATTTGCTCTTATGAGCATGTAATAATCCATTAACTCTTGTTCAGTCATTACGTTTATCCCTCTCGTTACTGGGTTTTTGTCTTTTTTATTTCCAGAATTCTTAATTATCTTTTCCCAGAACCATTTTTCTTCTTAATTCCAATACTTCTGGTCGGTCATCTTATAACAGGCCGCTTCTGCAATATGGACGTCTTTGATTCTCTCGCTTCCGTCAAGGTCGGCTATGGTCCTGGCAAGTTTTATGATCCTGTGATATGACCTTGCAGACAGGCCTAGCTGTTTATAAAGGCGTTCCAGCATGTGCTGTTCCTTAATGCCCAGTTCGCAGTATTTTGCAATATCTGAAGGTGACATATCGCTGTTGAACCGCAAGTTGGTACCTGCAAAACGCTCCCTTTGTATCTCACGGGCCTTCATTACGCGTTTTCTGATCGAAGCGCTTGATTCGTTGGCACTTTTATTCATAGCAAGATCTGAAAAGTCGATTTTGGGGGCTTCGACGCAGATATCGATCCTGTCAAGAATAGGGCCTGATATGTGAGATAGGTAATGAGCGATATCCTTTTCACTACACCTGCATCTTCCGCGGTCGGGGTAGTAACCGCAGGGGCACGGATTCATGGCACCTACCAGCATGAAGCTTGCGGGGTATGTGAAGTTACC
>CAMVNV010000176.1 GCA_947168935.1 uncultured Butyrivibrio sp.
ATGGGGCTGGTGGTTTATGCATGCTACGCCTCAAGAACAGGATGAAGCAGTAAAAATGTATATAGAGGAGCAACAGCTTTGTACTGACTATTTTGGAGATGACCGAATTAAACTATATAACTTATGTTATGAACAGCAGATTGAGTTTTATAATCTATACAAAGATGCTTCTTATGTTGTGAACGATGACATAATGAAAATTGATGAAGACTTTAAGGGGATAGAACAACATGCAGAGCATCTTGTTATATCTAATATTGAAGGAGACGTCATTACTTTGGTGAATGAAGATGACGAAACGGTTATATATGAAGGTACATGCCAGAATCTAAATGAATTAAAAGTTGGAGAGTATGTATATGTGGAGTTTTATAGCTATTCTCTTTATATTAGTAGTTCAGAAAATGGTTCTAAATACAAGTATTATGACATTCAATTTGAAAAGATTGAAAAAGAAAATCTTGTTAAAGATATGAATTAACAAAATTAGTACTTAAAAAACCAAGCCTTAGATGTTATACTATGTTGAAAAGCCACAATCTAAGGAAATCCAGATTATATGAATACAATGGTAATTAATAAGAACCTTCGTCTTGTTCTTCGATGGCGTAGCCTATAACGACATCTAAAATCAAAACCATGTCCGAAAGATGGTCTGTAAGGCTGTTCTTTAAATAGGGCGCTAAAAAATTATAAGACGAGGAATTTGAAAATGGAAGAAAATAAATCTATAGATACAACACAGGAAAAGAAGAAGGTACTTCTTTCCGGAATACAGCCAAGTGGTGATCTTCACCTTGGTAACTATCTTGGTGCGATCAAGAACTGGAAGGTTAGAGAAGATGAGTTCGACTGCTACTATTTCATGGCAGACCTTCACACTATCACAGTAAGACAGGAGCCTGCAGCTCTTAGAAAGAGAACTATCAACCAGCTTGCACAGTATATCGCATGCGGTCTTGATCCTGAGAAGAACACTCTTTTCATTCAGTCACATGTACCGCAGCATTCACAGCTTGGATGGGTTCTTCAGTGCTACACAATGTTCGGTGAGCTTTCACGTATGACTCAGTTCAAGGACAAGTCAGCTAAGCACAAGGACAACATCAACGCAGGTCTTTTTGCATATCCATCACTCATGGCAGCAGATATCCTTCTCTACCAGCCTGATTTCGTACCTGTTGGAGAAGATCAGAAGCAGCACGTTGAGATAACACGTGATATCGCTACAAGATTCAACAACATCTACGGTGATGTATTCAAGATTCCGCAGCCGCTTATCGCTAAGACTGGTGCAAGAATCTACGGACTTTCTACTCCTGAAGACAAGATGAGTAAGTCAGTTCCTGATGGATGCGTATTCCTTATGGATGAGCCTGATGTTATCGCAAGAAAGTTCAAGCGTGCAGTAACAGACTCTGACAGAGAGAACTGCGTACGTTATGACAAGGTCAATAAGCCTGGCGTAGCTAACCTTATGAACATCTACTCAACCTTCACAGGCAAGAGCTTTGCAGAGATCGAGAAGGAATTCGAGGGTCAGGGATACGGCGTATTCAAGCCTGCAGTAGGAGAAGTTGTAATCGACGCTCTTAGGCCTATTCAGGATGAGACTAAGAGAATCCTTGCTGACAAGACATATCTTGAATCAGTATACAGAGAAGGTGCTTCAAAGGCTTCATATGTTGCCAACAAGACACTTCGCAAGGTTTACAAGAAGATCGGTTTTGTACAGCCCTGATAATACATGGTGATGGTCAAAAGAGTCTTTTGACACATATAACTATAATGTTGTTTACGAGGCAGGCCTCAGATGGCTTGCCTCTTTTTGGGAGAACAAAATGGCATTCGATGGTATTACAGTAGCGGCCATAACTCAGGAACTGTCCGACAGATGTACTGATGGCCGTATTTATAAAATTGCACAGACAGAGAAGGATGAGATTCTTCTTACCATTAAGCCCCAGGTCGAGCGCGGCGGCGGACAGGTAAGAGTGTATCTTTCTGCAGATGCATCCCTTCCCCTTGTATACATGTCTGATGATAATAAGCCAAGCCCTCAGCAGGCTCCGACTTTTTGCATGGTGCTTAGAAAGCATCTCCTTAACGGCCGCATCAGATCGATCGAGCAGCCTTCAATGGAGCGAATAGTCAGATTCAATGTAGAGCACATGGACGAAATGGGAGATATGAAGACCAAGACTCTTCTTATTGAGCTCATGGGCAAGTACTCCAACATAATCTTTGTTGATGAGGACAACACCATCATCGACTCTATTAAGCATGTCCCAGCGTCTGTATCGTCAGTGCGTGAGGTTCTTCCCGGAAGAGAGTACTTCATCCCTGACCAGCAGAAAAAGCTTAATCCTAAAGAAACAACTAAAGAAGAATTTGAACATGCCCTTCTGGAAAAAGCAGGACCGGTTTTTAAAACTATATACAATTCGTATACAGGATTTGCATCAACTATTGCTCAGGAGATCTGCTTTAGGGCTGACATAGATTCTCAGCTTCCTGCTTCAGCTCTTTCTGCAGGACAGATGGAAAGACTTTATAACGTATTCGACCTCTTTATGACAAGGATCAAAAACGGCGAATATAAGCCTGCTATCTGCTATGAGAATGACTCACCCAAGGAGTACGCCCCATTCCATCTTATGACTTATGAAAAGATGCCTGGGTGTCACCTCAAGGATTTTGACAACATGTCATCTCTTCTTGAAAACTATTATGCAGAGAAGAACGCCCTTACAAGAATTCGCCAGAAGTCTGCGGATCTTAGACATATAGTTGCGACAGCTCTTGAGCGTACTGTAAGGAAGTACGACCTTCAGCTTCAGCAGCTTAAGGACACAGAAAAAAGAGACAAGTACCGCGTCTATGGCGAGCTCCTTAATGTATATGGATATAGCGCAGAGCCTTCTGCAAAGTCTATAACAGTTAATGATTACAATACGGGCGAAGACCTGACTATCCCTCTTGATCCAACCCTTACAGCAAGTCAGAACGCCAAGAAATACTTTGAGCGTTATAACAAACTTAAGCGTACAGCTGAGAATCTTGAGACTCTCACTAAAGAAGTTGAGGCGGAAAAAGACCATCTTGAATCAATCCAGAATGCTCTTGATATAGCACAGGGAGAAGAAGATCTTGTTCCGATCAGAGATGAGCTAGTAGAAGCCGGGTATATTCATAGAAAAGGTGAAAAGAAAAAGGCAGCAAGAAATCAGGCTAAGAGCTTACCTTTACATTATGTAAGTTCTGATGGTTTTGATATATATGTTGGTAAGAACAATTATCAGAACGACCAGCTGACCTTTAAAGTAGCTAATGGCGGTGACTGGTGGTTCCATGCCAAGGGAATGCCGGGATCACATGTTATCCTTCAGACAGGAGGCAAGGAAGTTCCGGATAAGGCCTTTGAAGAGGCAGCAGCACTTGCAGCTTTTTATTCAAAAGCTAAAGATCAGGAGAAAGTTGAGATCGACTACCTCCAGCGCAAGAACGTCAAAAAGCCGGGCGGTGCAAAGCCGGGATTCGTGGTATATTACACCAATTATTCCATGGCTATAAAGCCTGATATTTCATCACTTACACAGGTCGATTAAGTAGCAGTTTATGGCGCTATCCTTGCAACTGCTATTGTTGACGCTATAGTTTAGTTCGTCCTATAATGATTATGTATATTTTTTAATGAAATTAATAAGAAATCCGCATCTGTTGCGGGTTTCTTACGTTTAAATAAATCTAAAATTCGGAGGCTTTTTATGGTCAGCAGTATGACAGGATTCGGCCGAAGCGAAGTCAATTTCGATAATCGCCGTATCAGTGTAGAACTCAAATCAGTAAACAACAGATATTTAGATCTTGGTATCAAGATGCCCAAGATGTTCAATTCCCTTGAAGCAGATATCCGTAAGGAATTAAAGCTTTATATGAAAAGGGGTAAGGTCGATGTTTTCATTAATTATGAAGACCTTACAGAGGCTGACACTAAAGTTCAGTACAATCACGACATAGCTGCTGAATATATGGATTGCCTTAAGCAGATGTCAGAAGACTTCGGTCTTCAGAACGATGTAAGACTTTCAGTTCTTGCAAGATTCCCGGATGTCCTTACTATGGAAGCAATGGAGATTGATGAAAAGACTCTTTGGGAGCCTCTTAAAAAGGCCCTTGATGAAGCCTGCGAGCAGTTTGCTTCTGCAAGACTTCGTGAAGGTGAGTTCCTTAAGGAAGATCTTAACAAGAAGCTCGATATCATGAAGAAGGATGTAGAATTCATCACAGAGAGATCTCCTCAGATAATCGAAGAGTACAAGGCCAGCCTTCGTGAGAAGATAGCTGATCTTTTGGAAGATACTCAGATAGACGAGAACAGACTTGCTATGGAAGTAACTCTTTTTGCAGATAAGATCTGTGTTGATGAAGAGCTCGTAAGACTTCGCAGTCACATTGAAGCGGTTAGAAGCGCCCTTGAAGAAGGTGATGATGAGAACGGAATCGGTCGTAAGCTTGATTTCCTGGCTCAGGAGATGAACCGCGAAGCAAACACTACATTGTCCAAATCTACAGATATTCAGGTGTCTGACAAGGCGATTGAACTTAAGACTACGATTGAGAAGATCAGAGAGCAGATCCAGAATATTGAGTGAGGTGATTACAATTGTTCACACACATTGGTTTTGGCAACATAGTCAACACTGATAAGGTTGTCAGCATAGTGGTTCCTGATGCAGCACCCGTTAAGCGCCTTGTTCAGAAAGCCAGGGACGAAGGCCGCATTATAGATGCCAGCGCAGGTAGAAGGACCAAAGCTGTCCTTATTATGGAAAACAATACAGTCGTTCTTTCAGCTCTTTTGCCAGAGACGATTGCATCAAGAATACAAACAGGAAGTATAGGAAAAGATACAGATGAAACGTAAGGGATTTTTAGTAGTAGTATCCGGATTTTCCGGCACAGGTAAAGGTACACTGATGAAGGAGCTGGTCAAAAAATATGACGGCTATGCGCTGTCTGTTTCAGCAACGACCAGAGATCCAAGACCGGGTGAAGAGAACGGAAGAGAGTACTTCTTTATTACAGATGATGAGTTCGAAAAGCTTATAAAAGAAGACGGACTTATCGAGCATGCAGGTTACTGCGGCCATTATTACGGAACACCCAGAAGCTTTGTAGAAAAGCAGATGGAAGAGGGCAAGGACGTTATCCTTGAGATCGAGATTCAGGGTGCAAGACAGATCAGAAAGCAGTACCCTGATGCACTTC
>CAMVNV010000177.1 GCA_947168935.1 uncultured Butyrivibrio sp.
AGAATAAACGCACTTTTTTCTCATCATTTTATGCTTTTTTATATCAAACTATGTCAGCGATTTTGGGCAAAAAAATACCCCGAAAGGGATGTCCTTTCGGGGTAAGAATGCCATATTTTCGGGCTTTCTCGGTTCTCTGATTATCTCTTTGAGAACTGAGGTGCACGACGTGCTTTCTTGAGACCTGGTTTCTTTCTTTCCTTCATACGAGGATCTCTTGTAAGGAATCCAGCCTTCTTAAGTGTAGGTCTGTACTCATCAGAATCAGCCTGAAGAAGTGCACGAGAAATTCCGTGACGGATTGCACCAGCCTGACCTGTTGTACCGCCGCCTCTAACTGTTACAACTACATCGAACTTCTCAGAAGTCTCTGTAGCTACGAGTGGCTGACGAACGATTGTCTTAAGTGTTTCAAGACCGAAATAATCGTCAATGTTTCTCTTATTTATTGTGATATTTCCCTTTCCAGGGTGAAGGTATACACGTGCAACAGAACTCTTTCTTCTGCCGGTACCATAATATGTTGCTGCTTTAGCCATTTTGAATTCTCCTTTCAATTACCTGTAATTAAAAATCCAGTACTTCAGGCTTCTGAGCAGCGTGATTGTGCTCTGGTCCTGCATATACATGAAGCTTTGTGTACATTTCTCTTCCAAGAGAACCCTTAGGGAGCATGCCCTTAACTGCGTGCTCGATAACTCTTTCAGGGTGAGTGTTAAGCATCTCACGAAGTGTAGCGCTCTTCTGACCACCAACGTAGTCTGTGTGGTGCCAGTAAATCTTCTGATCAAGCTTCTTACCTGTAACTTTGATCTTCTCAGCGTTTACTACGATTACGAAATCGCCTGTATCAATGTTAGGTGTGTAGATAGCTTTGTTCTTTCCTCTAAGGACGTTAGCTACTTCTGTAGCAAGACGACCAAGTGTCTTATCTGTTGCATCAACTACGTACCATTTCTTCTCTACGTTAGTTGCGCTTGGCATGAATGTTTTCATCGTATTACCTCCATAGTTACTCTGTACTATATACTATGAAAAGAACTGCCGCCAGCCTTTTCACGTTACAGAAACCCTTCACCTGATTTCTGCCATGATATATACGAAGCTCTAAAGTCCGTGGATAGACTTCTCTGTTTGTGAGGCAGACGCTTCGCGGTGCCGATGCACCTATGAAAACCGCACCATGAAGGCAAGTTTTCACTGTATCATCGGAAGCTTACCGGGTCTTCCGAATGATATTAACAAATTTATTGTGTGAACAAAAAATCGTCACACAGCAATATATTTTAGTATTATTTTAGTTGATTTGTCAAGTATTTTATTAGATTTCGACTTCTTTATCCGGAAATTCGTATTTCATAAGACAAAGGCCGTTTGCAGGGGCTGTAGGGCCGGCTGCGGACCTGTCTTTTGCTTCCAACATATTTTCCATGTCCTTGGGTTCACCCTTGCCTCTGCCGATCATAGCGAGGGTTCCTGCCATGATCCTTACCATGTTATAAAGAAATCCCTTACCTTTGACTTCGATCACAACTTCCTGGCCTTCTCTGAATACATTTACTCTACAAACTGTGCGTACATGGTCTGGTGTCTGGGTCTGGGTATTGCAAAATGACGTAAAATCGTGTGTTCCTTCAAGATAATGCCCTGCTTCCTGCATTCTCTCGATATCAAGGTCAAAACTGCAATGCCAGGCATAGAGTCTTTTTACAGGGAGCATCACATCGCCATTCCATATCCTGTACTGATAGGTCTTGACTGTATTACAGTGCCTTGGGTGGAAAGATGCATCGACTTCCATTGACTTCATGATCCTTATGTCTTCAGGAAGCATGCTGTTAAGGGCGTATGAGAACTTGTCTGGCGGTACTGTTGAATTGGTATCAAAAACAAAGAGGTTACTAAGAGCATGAACGCCTGCGTCAGTGCGGCTTGCACCTATAAGCTCGGCTTCTTCTCCCGTAAGTCCCTTTAATGCGCGCATCAGTACGCCCTCAACTGTATTGGCTTCAGGCTGATACGCGGATCCGTTATAATTTGTGCCGTCATATGCTGTTATCAGCATTACTCTTGGCATAGTGTCTCCATTTCTATTACAATTATCATCTATATTTCTGATCAAGTATCTATTATTGATAAAAGAGTTCTTTTAGATCAAGTAGTTCTTTTCCAAACTATCAGATAAGAAAACCTGCTCTGCCACATACGATCATGGTTACCATGAATACTACAAGTACAAGGTATGCGACAAAATCTTTTCTCTTATAGACAAGGGGCTTCATTCTAGTCCTACCGTCTCCGCCGTGATAGCATCTTGCTTCCATTGCCATTGCAAGGTCGTTGGCGCGTCTGAAGGCCGAGATGAAAAGAGGTACGAGTATTGGTACTAGGCTTTTAGCCTTTTTGATCATTCCGCCTGTTTCAAAATCGGCACCTCTGGCCATCTGGGCTTTCATGATCTTGTCTGTCTCTTCCATGAGGATTGGGATAAATCTAAGGGCTATGGCCATCATCATTGCGATCTCGTGGACCGGGACCTTAAGCTTTTTTAACGGATTAAGAAGGACTTCAAGGCCGTCTGTAAGCTGATTTGGAGTTGTCGTGAGTGTCAAAACGGATGATCCTGTTATAAGGAATGTAAGTCTTACCGCCATTTTACCTGCAAGTATGAGGCCTTCCTTTGTGATTGTGAAGATCCAGAAGGATACAAGCGTCTCACCGGGAGTGAGGAAGAGATTGAATAAAAATGTGATCATCAAAAGCATGAAGATCGCTTTCATTCCGCGGAAGATAAATGTCGGCGGAACGTGAGACAGATATATTATTGTCGCAAGATACGCAGCAGCTACCGCATATCCTGTCAGGTTGTTTACCATGAACAGAAATATGATAAATGCAAGTGTGGCCACGATCTTGACTCTTGGGTCAAGCTCATGGATCACGGATTTAGTTTGATAATACTGTCCAATTGTAATGTCTCGTAACATTTAGGTTTATCCTTACTGATTTTTTATGTAAATTGCTTCATGATCTCGTCAGAAGCCTCTTCGATCGTCGTAACTGTATCGTCCACGTTAAAGCCTTTTTCCTTAAGGTCTTTCATTATATATGTAACCTGGGGCGCTGCAAGGCCCATTTTCTCAAGCTCTTTATAGCTTGCAAATACTTTCTTTGGCTCATCATCAAACTGAACCTGGCCATGGTCCATAACGATGATCCTGTCAACGTAGTTTGCAACGTCTTCCATACTGTGGGACACCAGAACTACGGTTATGCCTTTTTCTTCATGAAGGTTCTTTAGTAGATCCAGTATCTCGTTTTTGCCTTTAGGATCAAGGCCTGCTGTGGGCTCGTCAAGTACAAGGATCTCAGGCTCCATGGCAAGGACGCCTGCTATCGCAACTCGCCTTTTCTGACCGCCTGAAAGATCAAATGGTGACTGCTTGTAGAAATCATCGCTAAGTCCTACCATTCTCAAGGCTTCATAAGCTCTTTTTTCAATTTCGTCTTTAGAAAGTCCAAGGTTCTTAGGTCCAAAGCATACATCGGCAAATACGTCCGTTTCAAACAGCTGATGCTCCGGATACTGAAATACCAGGCCGACTTTGGATCGGAGCTTCTTGCGGTCATAGTCTTTTTCATTAATGTCATGACCATCAAATAAAACCTGGCCTGATGTGGGCTTTACAAGACCATTTAGATGGGTAACAAGAGTAGACTTACCGGATCCTGTATGACCGATAAGCCCGATAAACTCCCCGTTTCCAATCTCAAGGCTTACGTCCTTGAGGGCCACATGCGCCATTTCAGTATCAGCATCATATATGTAATTGACATGATCAAGCTTTAATGCCATATTATTCCTCGATTTGAATTTATTGTCTGTCTGAATCCTGTTTATGCTTTAAATCTGCAAGAGCACTGATAAGTTCTTCTCTTGTCAGGATTCCTGCCGGGATATCAAGTCCCTTTTTTCTAAGGCTGTCTGCAAGAAGTGTAACCTGCGGAACATCGAGACGCAGTTCCTGTAATTTATCTACCTGGGAAAAGACCTCTCGCGGAGTTCCAGACATTACTACTCTGCCCTTGTCCATTACAAAGATTCTGTCTGCGTGGACGACTTCTTCCATGTAGTGGGTTATAAGGATAACTGTAATACCCTCAACATCATTAAGGGCTCTGGCAGCTCTTATTACTTCTTTACGGCCTGATGGGTCTAGCATTGCTGTCGGTTCATCCATAATAATGCATTCTGGATGCATGGCAATAACTCCGGCAATTGATACGCGCTGCTTCTGACCACCTGATAAGTGGTTGGGAGAAGCTTTTCTATATTCGTACATGCCTACTGTCTTAAGGCTTTCGTTGACACGTTCCCAGATCTCATCTGTAGGCACTCCCATGTTCTCCGGGCCAAATCCTACATCTTCCTCAACTATCTGTCCTATGATCTGGTTATCAGGGTTCTGAAAGACCATTCCGGCCTTCTGACGTATATCCCAGACTTTATCATCATCAGTGGTATCCATGCCGTCAACAAAAACAGCCCCTTCACTTGGATATAAAAGGGCATTAAAATGCTTGGCAAGTGTAGACTTTCCAGACCCATTATGTCCGAGAATGGCGATAAACTCACCTCTATTAATGGTCATGTCAACGCCATCTACAGCAGTGACTGTACCAACAGGATTACCATCTTCGTCATGCTTGACATATTGGAATCTGACATTTTCTGTATGGATCATATGTGATGAATTATTATTCATATTATCTGGGTTATCTTTATGTTTAGTTATCATATAGTTTTTTTTGCGTATTATAACTTTAAGTGAATCTGCAATTTTATTGCAAAAGCGCATAATATCGCCTTGTATCTCCACGATTATACAAAATTAGCAATGAAGCGTCAATTAGAGTAAAATATTGGTATAGCTATGAAAATAATGGGATCGGGAGGCTCAATATGAACATGAATATTCAGGGAACCTATAAAAAGATCTTACTTCTTGTTATCTGTATAATCATATGCGCTATTGGCGCCAGGTTACTTAATTCCGGCGAGACACTTTCTGAATATGCACAGAAACATCCAGAAGCTGCGTATTCATCTACTAATGAATAAAAAAAGGGGCTGTCGCACTAAGTGTGAGGCCCCTTTTCAATGCAAGAATACTGTG
>CAMVNV010000178.1 GCA_947168935.1 uncultured Butyrivibrio sp.
ATTAGCGGTCAGAAATATCACCGGAGTATCTCTCCAGGAAGCATCACTTTTTTTAAGCTCCTTAATAACTTCAAAGCCGTCCATCTCAGGCATGTTGATGTCCATAAGGATGAGGTCCGGAGCAGTATTATCCTTAGTGTATTCCAAAAGAGCCTTACCGGATTTGAGCACAACAACCTTACACCCATTATCAGTAAGGGTATTCCAGGCTCTTTTTAAAATTATAGGGTCATCATCAACAACTATAATCTGTGGAATCATTTTAACCTCCAAAAGGACAATCACTACAATTAATGATATCTCAAAACCGTTTATCCATCAACTTAATAGTGGTATACTCAAGATGTGCAGACGCGTCCACATCTCACGGAGGACCCATTCTATGAACATTAATATACCTGGTATTGATATAGATAAAGCCATCAAAAATTCCGGATCAATGGAACTTTTCACAGAGCTTCTAGGGGATGTTTATAAGCTCATGGATGAAAAGATTAATCTGGTTGAAACATACTTAAAAGATAAAGACATACAAAACTTCACTATTCAGGTCCACTCTCTTAAGACCACCTGCCGCATGATAGGTGCCATAGACCTTGGAGAGGATTTTTTTACTCTTGAAAAACTTGGAAAAGAAAACAATCTGGAGCAAATTGAAAAATTCACTCCAGATGTTTTAAATACTTTTAGATCACTAAAGCCTTATCTAGAACCCTTTGCATCTAACAAGGCCGGGGCCAAAAAAGAATTCGATAAGGATGCTGTTTCTAATATCTTAAATAAGCTAGTTTCAGCAATAGATGACTTTGATCTTGGATCTGCTGAAGAAGCTATAAAAACGCTCTCTAGCTATGGCTGCAATGAAGAGCTTACTAATAAGTTTCAAGACCTGGATAAGCTGGTATCTAATCTTGATTATGACGAAGCAAAAGAGCTATCTAAGCAAATACTTAGTAAACTCATTGATTAGCCAGTGTTCCATACGCAGCCACGGCTTCATCCACAGTCATTTCGCCATTTACTACAGAATATGCTGCTGCCCTGAATTCTTTTACCGCAGTATCAAGAATCTCTGTATCCCTGAAATTGACGGTCCTATCTTCCGGGAATCCTGACAGTGAGGCATAAACTTCATCCAGCGAATAATCCTTAGTTGGAGTTATAAGCCTTTTTTCCTGCGCCATAAGTCCAAGCTCTTTTTCACTTGTAAGGAATCTTATGAATTCATTAGTCATATCAAGATTGGCGCTATCCTTATTGACGCTAAACAGGATCGACATGGAATCCATATAATATCCGCCTTCGTCTCCTGAAGGAGCTACATAGAAGTCATACTTGAAAGGATTCGCTGTAAAAGCTTCTGATTTACTCTCACGCTTTTTGGTTCCGGACACAACGTCACCGGAGCAGATCATCATAGGCACATCGCCTTCAAAAAATCGCATGATAACAGCATTATAATCGTCTTCAATTTCTGCTTTGCATTTGTCTATATCTATGCAGCCGCTGTCCACAAGCTCTTTTAACCTGGTCAGAGGCTCTCTCATCACTTCGCCTGCAGAAGGAACAAGATTGTTAAGATCACCTTCTACACTTCTGTCATCCTTAACTTTTTTGGCGAACATTGGATAAGCAAAGGAGTAGCCTATTCCCGGTGTTGTATTGGTATCAGCGCCCATAACAGGAGAAGCATAGCCTGCTGCCTTAAGCTTTTCGCAGGTTTCTTTCAGCTCTCCAAAGGTCTTAGGTACTTCGAGGTTTTCTTTTTCAAATATATCCATGTTTACAAGTATTCCATAGGACGTGGCAAATACCGGAAGCGCCAGTATTTCTCCATCATTCATCTCCCATCTAAGTCCCTGACGAATGCAATCAAGGTTTATATTAAGTTCAGGATCAGAAAGGACTTCAGCCCCATCAAACAAAGGATCAAACCGCTCGTCGCCATACATCCAGGGCTGAACGACATAAATATCCGGCGGCTCCTGACCTGCCAGAGCCTGCCCAACGGTATTGATGTAATCATCAAGATAGGTATACATGATCTCACCATTTGGATAGTAAGTATAGAACCTCTCAAAGGCACTTTCCAAAGACTCAAAGTTAGAATATGTACCAGCTACAGACAGCTTATACGTGGTATCCGATGAGTATTTAGGTGTAAACTCTTTACTTTTATTTGTACTCTGACTACACCCTGCTGTGCCAAGTACCAACATTATTACAAGAGCCGTGGAAATGATTTTTGTAATGTGTTTATTCATGCCGTTTCTACTCCTTCCTGTATCAATACCATTTGTAGAGCCTTACGTGCCGAAACCTACAAGCGTGTTATGGCAGAATCGTCAAAAAACTCATTTACCTGTGATATGATCTCGTCACGATCTATTTCTCTGAAATTATTTCGGATGATCTTTGATTCATCAAAACCGTTTTGCGATTCCTCGTTCAGATCAATAAGTATAAGATCAGCATCATGCTTTTCAAGATACGTAAGAGCCTGTTCTTTAGACTTGACCACTACTACGTTATAGCTATCTGATAACCACTCCTTAACTTGTCGCAAAAAAGCTATGTCACTATCTACTACTAATATGCTGTGCTTAGCTTCAGCTTTTTTATCATCATCTCCCGAAGTATCCGCCGGCTTCTCCACCAGCTCCGGAGGCAGGTATCTAAGGAGCATGCTCTCAAGTCTTCCTGTATCAATAGGCTTTGTCAGGTAGTCATCAAAGCCTGCATTTATGTACATCTCGCGCATTCCGGAAACTGCGTTAGCTGTAAGGCAGATCACAGGTGTATCCTTATTAGGCGTATCCGAAAGCGCCTTCATTTCCTTCAAGGTTTCAATGCCATCCTTGTCTGGCATCATGTGATCAAGGAAGATCACATCGTAACGAATCCGCTTAAATAAAGCTATGCAGGCATCTCCGCTATCTGCAGTTTCTATCTGCATCCTGGTCTCACTAAGGAGGCTACAGAACACCTTCAGGTTAACCTCTGTATCGTCAACCACCAGTATTTTTGCCTTTGGTGCCACAAACTGTACCCTGTACTTCTTCCGTTCGCTAAGGAAGCGCTTGAAGGCAGTATCAAAATCTCCAATCGGCTCCCACTTTACGACCTTCTGTTTTAGGTCAAAAGAAAAGACAGATCCCTTGCCATATTCGCTTTCCACCTGTAGTTTACTATCCATCATTTCAAGGAAGCTCTGGGCAATAGCCATTCCAAGACCGGTACCTTCAATGTTTCGATTCCTCTTTTCCTCAATTCTCTCAAAGGCTACAAAAAGCCTGTCAAGGTCTTCTTTCTTAATTCCTATTCCGGTATCCTTCACACTGACATGAAGGATCACGTAGTCTTCATTATCTTCACATTTTTGTCCTGATATTGAAAAAACTATTCCTCCTTCTTTGGTGTATTTGACAGCGTTTGAAAGGATGTTGGTTATAACCTGCTTGATCCTTATCTCGTCGCCGTGCATAATTCCCGGTATATTTCTATCAACATCAAGTTCAAAAGACAGCCCTTTTTCCTCAGCCCTGCGCTGAACCATATTTACAAGATCGTTCAAAAGAGATACAAAGTTATAGTCTACATCTATGATCTCCATCTTGCCCGCTTCAATCTTGGAAAAATCGAGAATATCATTGATGATCCCAAGAAGGGTGTTCCCTGCAGTCCTGATGCTCTCAGAATACATCAGAGTCTCATCATCACTACTTTTTCTTAATATCATTTCATTCATGCCGATGATGGCATTCATAGGCGTTCTGATATCATGAGACATGGTGGACAGGAAAAGAGATTTGGCTTCATTGGCCTGATTGGCTGCCTGCGCTGCAACAGAGAGCTTTCTATTAAATTTAAGGAGTATAAAAATATTGAAATGAAGAAGGACCATAAGGCCTACTGATACTATTCCCAATAGTAGCCAGTCTATGGACCTGCTGGCCGTCAGCTCTTTTGCCGGGATATAAGCCACCAGGAACCAGGACTCAATACCGCTTAACGGCGTATAGGCAATCACACTGTCTTCTCTTTTTGAATTACGGATATGCATGGAACCTGTACCTGTGCGGATAGCATCCATCACCTTGTTATATTCCTGAGTAGACATTGGATTATAGGATTTGAAGTACTCAAAGAAATTACTGTTTTTGAGGGACTTGCCGTGGATCATGTAGTCGCCATCCCAGTCTATAAGGGATATTTCTACATTTTCGTACTCACCCTTCAAAAAAACCAGCTTTTGCTCAAGACGGCTAACAGGTACTACGCGGATGATAAGCCCCTCTCTCATAGCGCCTGTTTCACTATCCACAACCTTTACATTGTTTAGAAAGGCTATGGACTGAACGCCGTTAAGCGGATTGGTATAAGCCCTTGTCAGGTTGACAGCGCCGTTTACGTTACTGATCTCAAGGTTTTCAAAAATAGATATATGGGAATATTTTACAGAATAATCCGACGGGTCAGTAGTGCTGGCAGTAGTTGAAATGCCAGCCATGGATCCGTCATCGATATAGATTAGGTGTCCTGATATTTCAGGAGATATCTTTGCTTTTCTAATATATGATATGGCCTCTTCAATTGTCATCGGAGTTCCAGCATCCGCTGACCCGTTTATATAGTTGGCCCATATGTCGCACAGATGCTGCTCATCCTCCAGATAATTGGCGATGATCTGCGCTGTTGTGGTCGTCATATTCTCAAAAGACGCAATCGAAGAATAGTCTGATTCTGTTGCCCTATCGTTGGCATACTTCACGATAATGAAAAGAATCAAACCTATTATCAATATATTAATGATAATGATATATCTTTTCTTCAATCTGTATCCTCTGTAAAAAGCCAAACAGTTTACATATCTATACAGATTAATTTTACCATTTAACGAATATTAATGTTATTGAAAATAGTAAATATATTTAAAATATATTATTCGCCCAATAAAAAATCCCCAGAAGACGCTTTACCAGTGGCTTCTGGGGCCTAGTACTTTATTCCAGCTCCCTAACTAAACCTGTGTCTTAAACATTTTTGTTAGGGTTATCTGTTACGATTTGACTTCATTTGGTTTCAGCTGTCCATATCACATGGACTGTA
>CAMVNV010000179.1 GCA_947168935.1 uncultured Butyrivibrio sp.
TGGCAATTCTCATGATAAACCTTGTCATATTTACGGCGGAGTGGAGGACAAAGCATAATCTCTTGAATGATTTCAAGACAACCTTTGAATCCTCAATTGTTCCGAATGAAGAGTATAGACAGGCCATGAGAGATGCAGCCGTTGATTATACACTCAGCTGTAGAAATATGGCAGATACTCCCGAAAACAGACAGAAGATCCAGGCAGAAATTGAGAATAGAGGAATATCTCCAAAGTTCTCAGCGCAGGTAACAGATGAAGTCTTTTACCGTGTAGCAAAGTACAAAGATGTTTATTACAGATGGTGGTTTTTACTCATCAATATCCTTGGATACTTTGCAGGCTATTACCTTCCATACCTCATACTTAGGTACAAACTAAGGATTGTGAAGATGGATATGGAGGACGAGGTCATTCAGTATCAGACAATCGTACTCATTCTGATGCATGTGGACGGAATGCTTGTAGATACAGTTTTAGACTGGCTTGAGAGGTTCTCATTCTGCTTCAGGCAATCTATCCAGGAATGCATTATAAACCTTGAGTATTCAACCAGAAAAGCTCTTCAGAAGATGAAGAACCAGGAGACATTCCCGCCATTTAGAAGATTCGTTGATAACCTTCTTATGGTAGAGGATGAGGATATCCTTACAGCATTCTCTGAGATCGAGACTGATAGGGAATATTACAAGGAAAAAAGAAAGACCGATAACGAGATCATTTCAACTCAGAAGGCAGAGGTCGGAAAGATTGTAGCATTTGTACCGCTTATTCTTACATTGGTAGTTTACATGATCGTACCATTTGCCCTCTATTCGTTAGAGATGATGAAGAGTATCGGCATGTAGCTTTGGTATTAAGGGAATACCCCTTATACAAAATAAAAATCATAAAAGAAAAAGGAGTTTTAAAAAAGATGGGCGGAAGTTTATCAGAAGGATTAAGAACAGTATTTGCAGTAGTACTTTCATGTTTGGTCATTGGTTTCGTATTCATGCAGTGGTCAACGGTCAAGGAGTCAGGTAATGCAGCACTTACAGACTCTAACTCAACCATCACACAGATGGATGAGGCTAAGTACACACAGTACGACGCAACAGTTGTTACTGGCTCAGAGGTAGTTAATGTTATCAAGCTTCATTCAAACGACAAAATTTATGTGGGTGTAAACATTGGTGGTACACAGAGAAACTACATTTACTCAGATGCCACATTTGCAGCACCTGGTGCTAACCTTGCTCTTGCAAGAGATAAGTCTGATCCCTCTTATATCAATCCTAATTCCAAGTTTACAGGATCGATAGTAAGGGATGCCACTACTTCAGCAATTGTAGGAATCGTATTTACAAAGAGCTGATTATAAGGCGGTTATCTATTACCGGGGGCTTTTGCCTCCGGTAATAAACTGACGCAGAAGGAGAAACAAGATGGGAGATACACTTTCAGAATATCTGCATATGGTAGTAGCAACGATCATTTTTGCTTCTGCGGTTGCATTTTTAACGAGTTATATGGGCCTTTTAACAGTATTTAACAAGGCAGAAATTGATGATATGAACACGAAAACCTCTGTGACCATGAACACAGAGCTGGGATATGGAGATCCGGTCTTTTATGTGAAGGGCAGTTCTGTTTTTACCGACATAATCAGCCAGAACGACAGCATAACCATTACACTTGATGGAGCTGTTCTTGATGCTGATTATCTGAAAAATTTAAGAGAAAACAATCCTGTTTATATACAGGATCTTAAGACAAAGATAAGCATGGATGACAATTATCTGATCAAGCACGATTATTATTCAACTAACGAAATTAAGGCAGTGACATATACTCACAGCTAAATATATACAGTAAGGGAGATGGCAGAATGGCTGAGCTCAGAGAAGGAAAACAGAAAATAGATAAGCAAATGATTTATTTCATAGTGGAAATTGCTCTTGTAGTAGGGATGATTACTGCTTTCTGTATTTTCAGGAAAGAGATTATAGGTTTTATGAGATGGGCGCAGGGCACTGGTCTTATAAGACCTTTTATGTAAATAACTTGGGCATAGAAAAGATTAGATTGAAAGGAGAGGCAACTTAGCTCCAAAGTTGCAGCTATCATGGGTGACGTATTAGGAAGAGTTGTCGCAGCGTTTTTTGGATGCATGATAATGTTCATCGTTCCGATAATGCTGATCGCTCAAAAACAGGACACAGTAAGGCAAAGCTACATAGACAATGCAGTTGTTGAGTTTGTAGACAACGCAAAGGTCGCAGGCAAGATCACTCCGCAGGCTTATGAGAAGCTTTGCTATGATGTTGACCTGGCACATCTTCTGTGTGAAATAAAGATCACACATTCTTCAGCATATACAGTTCCCACAGATGTTGTAGATCCTTCAACTGGATATCATGAGATTGCTACATACAGGGTTGACTACACCAAGGAAGAAATCCTTGATGTGCTTTATCCGGCATCTGGAGCTAATCAGGATTATCAGATGAAAAATGGGGATTATCTCTCAGTAGAAGTAAAGAATATCACACCAACTTTGGGAACCAGGCTTTCAAGACTCTTTCAGACAAGAAGCTCAGATACAACTCTCTTTACTTCTTATGGCGGATATGTTGGAAACAACAGGCAGTAGGTGACATGTATGAAATTTAGCGATTATGTATTAGTCTTCCTGGGAATATTCCTATGTTTTGCAGTGGTATCATTTGCCAACGTTGATATAACAAAAAGAGTTAATACTCAGAATGTTGAGTATTCAAGCAAGCTTACAGCTGCATGTTATGACGCTGCACAGACAATGAATACAGATAATGTGGAGAAGTTTGGCTGCGTATGGAATGATGAAGATGATCTTAATAGAACACTGACAGTTTTTTATAACTCTCTTGTTTATTCGTTCAACTGGGATAACCAGGGAAGAGTAGATGAAATGGCGCTTTATACACCGGTTGTATGCCTTGTAGACATTAACGGCTACTATATAAGCCACAATGTGGTATTTGACACCTCTGGTATGGTACAGATACCTTCTGATGCGGAAAAGAGAAATGGTCTTACGACATTAAATACCTGGACAAAGAATTATGGCGGAGTACTTCTTCGCTATTTCCTAAATGATAATGTTGAAGTATATGCTCTTGATGGAACAATCTATTCCGGGAACAGAAAAGATGTATATCAGACCCTTACAGAGAAACTTCCTGGAAGCACGGAAGTAACAGAGATGGGCTTTCTTGTGGATGATGATGTCTTTAATGCCAACAAAAACGAGATCATTGTGCGTGAGATCAATGATCAGTGCGAATACTACATAAACAGGCATAATGTGATAGGCGATAGCTATGAAAACCAGTACACATTTGCAATGCCTGAGATTGCCGGAGAGGATTGGGCGAGACTTTTGAAGAATCCGACAATGATTTCCTTCCTTCAGGGTTATTCCTCGAGAGCAGATAACAGATACCTTAATATCTACGCTCTTGGAGGCGGAGAACTGGTCAGGAATTACCACTATTTTATAGAGGGAACCGAATATCACTGTATTGAATCTGATCCGGATGTAACAAAGACCGTCAATACTGTCACATCGACTTATGAATCAAAAGGTGTGACCAAGGTGATTACTACCGAGTACGTGGTATACACTTACCACGGACATGTCCTTGAAACTGTATATAATACTCAGGCGGAATGTGCGAAACGAGGAGCTACGCCGCATAACTGTGTCTATGAATGGAACTAGCGCATGAAATATTTTGAATATAAGAAATACGGAGTGAAACTTAAGATTTATAAGCTAATTGCAGGAGCCCTATTTGTAGGGCTTTTGTATTTGTACATTAAGCTATCTCAGATGGGCTACACATTTTCGCAAATGATCCGATTCATCTATGCTTTTTCTATAGTGGTAATTGTGATATGCCTGGGAATCAGGTTCGGAGCAAAGGCAATTAAAAGAAGACGTTATTTGAATTCGCCTCTTGCAGCTGTTGATGCCATGTCAGGGAAAGATTTTGAGAAGTATTTGAAAGTTCATTTTCAGCGTCTCGGATATAAAGTAAAGCTTACAGCTGACACAGGAGATTTTGGTGCTGATCTTGTGTGCGTAAAGGATAATGAAACTACTATAGTCCAGGCTAAGCGCTATAAAAAGCAGGTCGGCATTGAAGCTATACAGCAGATTGCAGCAGCTAAGGCATACTACAAGGCCGATAAGCTCATGGTTGTTACAAATTCATTCTTTACCAGTGCTGCCAAGGAACTTGCAAGAAGTAATAATGTTGAGCTGTGGGACAGAAAAAGTATTAACAAGTTGTTTGTTAAGAAGGACAAGATGCCGGAAGATAACCAAAATTCAGGCTCGGGGATAAAAAAGGCGGAGATAGTGTGATTTACGGCATTGATGATCTGAAAAAATGTGATGATTACATAGCTGAAGTGATTCTGACCGAACATGCTGAAGATGTCTGGGATTTTATAACTCATGACGGAGCTGTTTATAAGGACTACTCCAGATATGACAGGGGTTATTCAATGGCAGAATATGTAAGGTACAGCAGGTGGGAGGAATTTATGGAATATCTGAAAGACTGCCATTAACGTGTGGACCATTTTGTATATTGGGGAGAAATACTTCTGAGTATGAAGACAGATAATAGTTCCAGAACCGGCATGATAATCACAATTGTAGCTATGGTGATAATTTCACTGATAGGTGTCACGGTCTATATTTTTAGACGGGAGCTATTGGAGCTTTGCAATGCTGTTCTGGAGTGGCTTGTTTTGGAATTGATTAGAGGATTATTTGGAAATTGGATATGATCGCAGCGAGGGGGATGAGATGAGCATATTATTATTACTGGTGGCAATTATTGTAATTGCTGCACTGATCTTGAGTAAGAAATCTCAATCAAAGACACTATTAGTTCGAAGACTTATGATAGCTTTGAGCATCGGTATTGCCATATCTGGTATCATGTCAGCTGTCAGTACCTGGACCAATACGATGAATGGTGTGGAAACAAATCCCATGAATGCCGC
>CAMVNV010000180.1 GCA_947168935.1 uncultured Butyrivibrio sp.
TACAGATCAACAATGGTGCTGTTATCGAAGGTATGTGCTCACAGACATATGCTGAAGTTAATCCATCTGCTTTCTTTGAGGGCTTGAAGAATAAGAACTGATAATGGTATCATAAGACATTGAGGAATGTCTTTTGCGGACCAGAATTAATTAATGCCGGGGAGACAATTCCCGGCATTATTTTTTTGAAAGAGGACAAGATCAATGAGAATTCTACTCAAACTCAGCGGTGAAGCACTTGCTGGCGACAAAAAGACCGGATTTGATGAGCCTACAGTTAGAAAGGTCGCACTTCAGGTCAAAGAAATACTAGAGTCTGGAACACAGGTAGGAATTGTCATCGGAGGTGGTAATTTCTGGAGAGGCAGGACCAGTGAAAGCATTGACCGCGTTAAGGCTGACCAGATCGGAATGCTTGCCACAATAATGAACTGTATCTATGTATCTGAGATTTTCAGAAGCGAAGGAATGAACACAGCTATTCTTACACCATTTGAATGTGGTTCCTTCACAAAGCTTTTTTCCAAGGACCGTGCACAGAAGTATTTTTCCAAAAATATGGTAGTGTTCTTCGCAGGCGGTACAGGCCATCCTTACTTCTCAACAGATACAGGCGTAGTTCTTCGCGCAGTAGAGGTTGAGGCAGATATGATCCTTCTTGCTAAGGCTATTGACGGTGTATATGATTCAGACCCGGCAGTAAATCCTAATGCTAAGAGATATGACAAGATCACAATTGACGATGTTGTAGCACAGAACCTTCAGGTTGTAGACATGACAGCATCAATACTCGCAAGAGACAACCATATGCCTATGCGTGTATTTGCCCTTCAGGAAGAAGGAAGTATTGTTAAGGCAGTAAGTGGTACATTTAACGGCACAACCGTTGAAGCGTAAAGGAGGAGATAAAATGAACGAAAAGGTTAAAGTATATAGCGATAAGATGAACAAAGCATACGATTTTCTTGTAGAAGATCTTGCAACAGTAAGAGCAGGAAGAGCTAATCCTCATGTTCTTGATAAGATCCGTGTAGATTACTACGGAACACCTACACCAATCCAGCAGGTTGGTAACGTATCAGTTCCAGAAGCAAGAATCATCCAGATTGCTCCTTGGGAAAAGAATATGCTTAAAGAGATAGAGAAAGCAATCCTTACATCAGATATCGGTATCAATCCTACTAATGATGGTACAGTTATCCGTCTTATTTTCCCTGAACTTACAGAGGAAAGACGTAAACAGCTTTCTAAGGACATCAAGAAAAAGGGCGAAGATGCTAAGGTTGCAGTAAGAAACGTTCGTCGTGATGGTAACGAAGCATTTAAGAAGCTTAAGGGAACAGAGGTTTCTGAGGATGAGATCAGCGATCTTACAGATGAGCTTCAGAAGATCACAGATGATTTCGTTAAGAAGATCGATGCAACAATCGAAGCTAAGACTAAGGAAATAATGACAGTATGAGCGAAGAAAGAAAGATACCCAGACACGTTGCCTTTATCCTTGATGGTAACGGCCGCTGGGCTAAAGCTAAGGGAATGCCAAGAAACTACGGCCATGTTCAGGGTGCCAAAGCTGTTGAGCAGATGCTCTTTGACGCAGGCGAACTTGGAATTGAGTATGTAACAGTTTATGCTTTTTCCACAGAGAACTGGAACAGACCGGAAGCTGAAGTTTCAGCCCTTATGGCTCTTTTTAAAAAATACCTCAAGTCTGAGATCAAGACTTGTATGAAGAATAATGTTAGAAGCCGTGTTATCGGTGAAAAGAACCGTCTTCCTAAAGATGTTCTTAAAGTTGTTGAAGAGCTTGAAGAGACAACTAAAGATAACACAGGTCTTACTTTCAACATTGCTATCAACTACGGAAGCCGTGATGAGATCACACGTGCTGTTAGAAAGATAGCTTCAAAGGTTGAAAGCGGAGAAATAAGTGCTTCTGATATTGATGAACAGATGATTAATGACAATCTGGACACAGGCTTCATGCCGGATCCTGATCTTCTTATCAGAACCTGCGGCGAGCAGAGACTTTCCAATTATCTTCTCTGGCAGCTTGCATATACAGAGTTTTACTTTACTGATATCTGCTGGCCTGATTTTAACAAAGAAGAACTTGAGAAAGCCATCGATGCTTATAATCACAGGACCAGAAGATTTGGCGGACTTAAGAAGGGTGAAGAATAAAGGAGACATTTAGAGTGAAGACCAGAGTTTTAAGCAGCATTGTTATAGGCATAGTGCTGGCCGTCACACTAGTGATGGGCGGATATGTCCTTGGCGGTGTATCTTTAATAGTAGCGCAGATCGCTTATTATGAACTCTCAAGAGTCCTTGGAGTTTTTGATGAAGGTGGAAGTACAGGACTTTTATATAAAGCCGGAGTGCTGGGTGTGTTCCTTCATTATGTTCTTGTAATCTACATACATGATACAAAGACATACCTGTTTTCAGTCCTGTTTGTATTCTTTGCAGTGATGGTTACCTACGTTGTGACCTTCCCAAGATACAAGATCCATCAGGCAGTAGGCGCTGTATTCGCTTTCTTATATGCACCTCTTATGCTTTCATTCATATTCCTTTTAAGGCTTCGCGAAAATGGTGACTTCCTTGTGTGGATGCCATTTATAGCCTGGGTTTGTGATTCATTTGCTTATCTTACAGGACGAGCTTTTGGTAAGCATAAGATGACACCTGTTCTTTCGCCTCATAAGACGATCGAAGGTGGAATCGGAGGAATCCTTTTTTCAATGCTGGCCGGAGTGATATTTGGATTTATCATGGTTAAGGTCAAGGGCGCCTCTAGCGGAATAATCCTTCAGTTTGTGGTTATAACATTTGTTGCAAGCATAATCTCACAGCTTGGAGATCTTGCTGCATCTGCAATTAAAAGAGATAGAGATATCAAAGATTACGGAAGACTTATCCCGGGCCATGGCGGAATCATGGACAGGTTTGATAGTGTTATATTTGTAACCCCATTTATTTATGGACTGGTTGTCTTTTTTATGAAGTGATAAAATACATGTTACAGTTCACAAAATTATTACCTGTGGACTGTAACGTTTTTTTGCAAGAAAAGGAGCATTATGGGTAGAAAAATAGTACTTTTGGGCTCAACAGGTTCTATCGGAACCCAGACACTTGATGTTGTCAGAGCTAATTCTGATGAACTTAAGGTAGTAGCACTTGCTGCCGGCAGAAATGTTGATCTTATGGAAAAACAGGCTCGTGAGTTTAAGCCTTCAAAGATCGCAATGTTCGACCCTGCTGCTGCAGATGAACTTAAGAATCGTATATCTGATCTTGAAATCCCGGTTCTTTCAGGAATGGAAGGACTTTTAGAGCTGGTCCGCGAAGATGAGGCTGACACTGTTCTTACAGCAGTTGTTGGTATGATCGGAATAAGACCAACTATAGAAGCTATTAATGCAGGCAAGGATATTGCCCTTGCTAATAAAGAGACACTTGTATGTGCAGGTCACATCATCATGCCTCTTGCCAAGAAGATGGGTGTTAAGATCCTTCCTGTGGATTCTGAGCACAGCGCAATATTCCAGTCTCTTAACGGAGAGCCTGTAGATAAAATAGAAAAGATCCTCCTTACAGCTTCCGGCGGACCATTCCGTAAGAAGACAGCCGAGGAACTTGAAACAGTAACAGTTGACGATGCCTTAAAGCATCCTAACTGGGACATGGGAGCTAAGGTTACAATAGACTCAGCATCTCTTGTTAATAAGGGTCTTGAGGTAATGGAAGCAAGATGGCTTTTTGACGTACCTGTAGATAAGATCCAGGTTGTGATCCAGCCTCAGTCTATTCTTCATTCTGCAGTACAGTTTGTTGACGGTGCTGTAATGGGCCAGATGGGTGTTCCGGATATGAAGCTTCCTATCCAGTATGCTCTTTTCTATCCTGACAGAAGACCTATGTCTGAAGACAGACTTGATCTTTTTGCACTTGCAGATATGACTTTTGAAGCTCCAAGAACTGACGTGTTCAAGGGACTTACACTTGCAACAAGAGCAGCAAAAGAAGGCGGAAGCATGCCTACAGTATTTAATGCTGCCAACGAGCTTGCTGTTAAGAAGTTCCTTAAGCGTGAGATCCGCTTCCTTGAGATATATGAGATGATCACAGCAGCTATGGACAATCACACGAAGATCGAGAATCCTACTGTTGAAGAGATTCTGGAAGCTGAGAGCTGGACCTACAGCTTTCTTGAAGAACGTTTTAAATAATAACCGGATTAGATTCAGAATATCCTTGTAAGATAGGAGATTAGCTTTGCTGCAGAATATCATAGTTATTTTAATATTCATAGTTATTTTTTGTGTACTGGTTGTCTCTCATGAAGGTGGTCACTTTCTGATCGCCAAGGCTAACGGAATACGAGTAACAGAGTTTACAATTGGTATGGGACCTGTTCTTTATCAGAAGAAAAAAGGCGATACCATGTATTCCATAAGACTTCTCCCCGTCGGCGGTGCCTGCATATTTGATGGCATGGACGGTTTGGAAATCACAAAGCCTGTTGAAGACGACGGCACTTTAGAAGAAAAGGCCAAAGCGGAGAGCCGTGATGACAGCGAAGAGGGCCAGATCTCTTTTCGCACAGCAAATGTATGGGCCAGAATAGCTACTGTTATTGCAGGTCCATTTGCAAACT
>CAMVNV010000181.1 GCA_947168935.1 uncultured Butyrivibrio sp.
ATGAAAAAGGGGCCTCGCCCAGATGATTTAATCATCTAAAGCGACAGCCCCTTTTTTGTTATAGCCAAAATTTATACCTCGCTATTTACCACTTGTATAAGCATGTATATAATAAATATGATATTATGTCTTTCGATAATCACACATACGAGGGAGGATTCTATCATGAACAGATTATTTAATGTTAAAACAATCGTTGCCACAGCCATCGGCGCAGCATTGTTCTTCGTATTAGGCAGATTCGTTGCCATTCCAAGTCCCGTTCCAAATACCAATATTTCAGTTCAGTACGGTGTACTTGCATTTATCGCAGCTCTCTTCGGACCAGTTGCAGGTATCCTTGCAGGACTTATAGGCCACTTCTTTATTGACTTCAGCCAGCCTTGGGGTATTTGGTGGAGCTGGATCATTGCATCCGGATTCTTTGGACTTATCATGGGAATTATCTCATTCAGACTTAAGCTTGATGATGGCGAGTTTGGTGTAAAGAGCATAATTCTCTTTAATTTAAGCCAGATAGTTGCACATGCTATCGCATGGATCGTTATCGCACCTATTCTTGATATTCAGATTTATGCAGAGGCTGCCAATAAGGTATTTACTCAGGGAGCTGTAGGTGCTCTTGCTAATAGCGTAACAACAGCAATAGTTGGAACACTTCTTTGCATTGCATACACAACAGCAATACCGAAGAAGGGAAGTCTCAGGGAAGAAGATTAATCCATTTATATGGCAGATAAAATAATTGAGTTTAATAATTTTGGATTTCAGTACAACGCCCAGGCAAAGCCTACGCTTTATGATATAGACCTTACCATTTCAAAGGGCGAAAAAGTACTGATAGCAGGTCCTTCTGGATGTGGAAAAAGTACTCTTGTACACTGCATCAACGGACTTATACCATTTTCATACAAGGGTAAGAGCACGGGAAGCTTGACCATTTGCGGCAAAGAAACCCGTAAGCTCAATCTTTTTAAGATCGCCAGAACTGTAGGAACCGTCCTTCAGGATAGTGATTCCCAGTTTGTTGGTATGACAGTGGCTGAGGATATAGCATTTGCGCTTGAAAATGACTGTATCCCTCAAAAAGAAATGAAAGAACGTGTGAAGAAAGTCGCTGATATGGTGAATATCGGCGACTTTATGTCGCATGCACCGGGAGAAGTATCCGGAGGTCAGAAGCAGCGTGTGGCTCTTGCAGGAGTAATGGTAGATGATGTTGACGTACTGCTGTTTGATGAGCCACTTGCTAACCTTGATCCTGCTACAGGTAAGCAGGCCATAGAACTTATTGATGAGATGCAAAAGCAGACTGGTGCAGCGGTTATTATTATCGAGCACCGTGTGGAAGATGTCCTTCACCGATACGTTGACAGAGTTGTTCTTATGAATGAAGGCCGCATAGTATCAGATACTTCTGCGGATAAACTTTTATCAGGAGATGATCTTGATAAGTGCGGTGTCAGAAAACCCTTATACGTAACAGCCCTTGAATATGCCGGTGTTAAGGTATCTGAAGATAAGCACCCATGGAATCTTGATGCAATAGAGCTTAGTGATGATGACAAGAAGCTTGTAAACAAATGGTATATAGATTCTTCGGAAACTTCCAGAAATATAGACACAGACGTATTATTATCTGTCAAAGACCTTTCCTTTGCTTATGAAAAAAGTCAAAGGAATGTCCTTGATAATATAAGTCTTGATATTAAAAGAGGAGAGATGCTGGCTATAGTTGGAACCAACGGTGCAGGCAAAACCACCTTCTCTAAAGTTGTATGTGGATTTGAAAAAAATAATACTGGAAGTATATCTTTTAACGGCCAGGATTTTCTTGATAAGAGTATTAAAGAGCGTGCGGATCACGTTGGATACGTACTTCAAAATCCAAATCAGATGATCTCACAGGTCATGATCTATGACGAAGTTGCATTTGGACTTAGAAACAGAAAGGTTCCTGAAGATGAGATTGCTGTAAAGGTAGAAGAAGCTTTAAAGATCTGCGGCTTATGGAAGATGCGTAAGTGGCCTGTTTCTGCTCTTAGCTTTGGACAGAAAAAGCGTGTTACAATAGCAGCTATCCTTGCTATGGGACCTGAGATGATAATCCTTGATGAGCCTACAGCAGGACAGGATTACAGGCACTATACAGAAATTATGGAATTTCTTAAAAAGCTTAAGGACCGCGGTATCACTATCGTAATGATTACTCATGACATGCACCTTATGCTTGAATATGCAGACAGAGCAGTTGTCTTTAGTCACGGCAGGATAATAGCTGATGACAGACCCGCTAAGATTTTGACAAATGCTGACATTGTCAAAGAGGCAAGCCTTAAGGAGACTTCTTTATATGGCCTTTCTCTTAAATGCGGAATAGAGGACGGAACTTCTTTTGTCCAGAGATTTATTGATTATGAGAGGAATGAAGTAAGATCTCATGACGAATTTATTTAATTATATTGACAGACAATCCAAAATACATGAACTTACTGGAGCCACCAAGCTTGTATGTCTTCTTTTGTGGAGCTTTGCCGCAATGCTGACATATGACACAAGATTTCTGGTCTTCCTTACTGTGTTTGGAATTATTCTTTTTAAACTTGGTAATATCAGGATAAGGGACGTTTCCTTTATAACAGGATTTATGCTGGTATTTCTCATTATCAACACAATCCTTCTATACCTCTTTTCCCCCCATCATGGAACAGAGATATATGGCACTACAACATACCTTTTTGGTATGAGCGGACATTTTGGACTTACAGCCGAGCAGATCTTTTACCAGTTCAATTACTGGATCAAATTTCTGTCTACGATCCCTATTGTCCTTCTCTTTGTATGTACCACTAACCCCAGTGAATTCGCGGCATCTCTTAACCGCATAGGTGTAAGCTATTCAATATCCTACTCTGTAGCCCTTGCTCTTCGCTATATCCCTGATATTCAGCGCTCTTACGATGAGATAAGTAAGGCAAGTCAGGCCAGAGGCGTAGAGATGAGTAAGAAAGCCTCCCTTGTCAAAAGACTTAAGGCAGCATCAGCAATCCTTATCCCGCTGATTCTTACAAGTGTAGACAGGATCGAGGGTATCACTAACGCAATGGAGCTTCGCGGTTTTGGCAAAAATAAAAAACGCACCTGGTATATGGCGAAAAAGTTCAAAGCAGCCGATTATATAAGTATGGCGGTGTGCGCAGGACTACTTGCTATATCACTTATACTTAATGTGGTAAACGGAGGGCGTTTTTATAACCCTTTTAAATAATTGTCCTTGCGATATAGATGTATTTGTAATATTCTATTATCCGTCTGCAAAATAGGATTAAAGGAAGGTAATACATAATGGACAATAATTATATTTATGAGATCAAAGAAGCTTTGACACATGGAGGTGCATTTCATTCTGATGATGTATTCTCTACTGCATTTATTCAGATAATTAATCCTGAGATCAAAGTTAAGAGAGTTATGCAGGTTCCGGAAGGCTATGACGGACTTGTTTACGATATAGGACTTGGAAGATTTGACCATCATCAGAAAGACAGAAAGGTAAGACCAAACGGTATCCCTTACGCAGCTTTCGGTCTTTTGTTTGAAGAGTTTGGAACTCTTGTAATGTCTGAGGAAGACGCTGTTATATTCGATGAGACTTTCATTCAGCCGATCGATAAATCTGATAACACAGGATCATTTTGGATGATCTGCGATATCATCAGTGACTTCAATCCTGACTGGATCGAGAAGCAGGACAGAGACGAGGCTTTCTGGAGAGCTGTTGCAGTTGCCAAGGAGATCCTTGTAAACAAATTCAGACAGATTAATGCAAATCGTAAAGCTTATTATCTGGTAAAAGAAGAAGTAGATGCCTGCAAGGGACCTGTTCTTGAGCTTTCACAGAGCATCCCGTGGGACGATGCAGTTAAAAACACAGATCTTCTTTATGTAATATATGCATCTGAAAGAGGTGGCTACAACGTTCAGACAGTCCGCCTTGATGATGGAGAAGGAGAGAAGAAGCCATTCCCTGAAGACTGGAGAGGAAAGCCAGCTGATTATCTTCAGAAGGTAACAGGCGTTCCCGGAATCAGATTTTGTCATAACTCCGGATTTCTTTGCGCAGTTGAGACTTTGGAAGATGCAAGAAAGATCGCTGAGATCGCAGTTAATGCGTGATATTTGATGCTTTTAGCAGCTTAGAGTAACTTCTAAGCTGCTTTTTTTCGCCTTATTTTGCTACGGGATGATCAGAACAAAGCAAAAAATGCATATCTATACAGGCTTTTAGTACTTGAAGCCCCTGTGTAATTGGCTTAAAATGTATATATAACCTTTATTTTGATAATGGACAATTTTTTTCTTTTTCAACCTTTTTCATTTATATGTAAATGTTCATGTAAGT
>CAMVNV010000182.1 GCA_947168935.1 uncultured Butyrivibrio sp.
CATCTATGATCGTCATGAATGATCTTTTAAAGACAGAGGATGATGAAGGGAAGCGAATGGAGTTTCTTAAGACACAGTCAAATCAGCTGGACAGGATGAACTGGCTGATCCAGACGCTCCTGAAATTATCCAGGATAGATGCAGGGACCATAACCATGAAGCCTGAAGAAATACAGGCAGAGCAACTGGTTAAGGAAGTTATAAGAGCCTTTGAAATCCAGATGGAACTGAAAAATATAAAATGCACAAAACATATTTCTGATATTTCTTTTAGCTGTGACAGGAACTGGACTATAGAGGCACTCCAAAATATTGTGAAAAACTGCATTGAACATATGGAGAGTGGAGATGAGCTTTCTATAAGTACCTCGGAAACCAACATCTACAAGGAAATCGTGATTGAAGATACCGGCTGTGGAATAGCGCAGGAAGATCTTCCGCATATTTTTGAAAGGTTCTATAAGGGTAAAAATGCCGGGAAGGATAGCGTGGGTATAGGGCTTGCTCTATCAAATACCATAATTACCGGCCAGCATGGCGACATCATTGTGAAAAGCACTGAAGGTGTGGGGGCAAAGTTCTTTGTGCGCTTTTATAAGACGATCATTTGAGACAAGTTTCAAAAGACCGACAATATTACAAAATTGTAATGGAAAAGTCACGGGATTGTAAGCATGGAAAACTAAACTTTTCTTAGACAATGAAAATATGTTTAAGAAGGGAGACAAAACAAAAATGAACATTTTGGAAATCAGAAACCTTTGTAAAGTATATGGGACAGGAGAGACAAGAGTTGATGCTCTTAAAGATGTCTCTTTTGATATAGAACAGGGAGAGTTTGTGGCAATAGTTGGACCTTCCGGTTCCGGTAAGTCTACACTGCTCCATATTCTTGGCGGGGTTGACGTCCCTACATCGGGAAGCTGCAACATCGCAGGAACGGATATCGGAAAACTTGATGAGACCAAGCTTGCGATCTTTAGAAGAAGAAACATCGGACTTATTTATCAGTTTTACAACCTTATTCCAATCCTGAACGTGGAAGAGAATATGACACTTCCAATCCTACTGGATGGGAAAAAGCCTGATAAAAAGCTCCTTAATGACCTTGTGGAAAAGCTTGGATTAAAAGAGAGATTATCACATCTTCCAAATCAGCTCTCTGGAGGTCAGCAGCAGAGGGTATCAATAGGTAGGGCGCTTATGAATCATCCAGCTCTGCTTCTTGCAGACGAGCCCACAGGTAACCTGGATTCTGAGAACAGTAAGGAGATCATATCGCTTCTTCGAAAGTTCAATAAGGAAAACAACCAGACGGTCATCATAATCACCCATGATGAAAAGATAGCTCTTTCTGCTGACAGAGTTATTACCATCGAGGATGGCCAGATAACAAGAGATTCGGGGAAAGAAGGGGTGATGGCATCATGAACATTGTATCAACCCTGACACTTAGACACCTTCTTGGAAACAAGAAAAGATCGGTGGTAACAATACTTGGAATTGTGGCATCGACGGCACTTATAAGCGCCATCATAATGGGTGTATTTTCTTTCTTTAAGTTTTTTGGTTATCTGTCAATACAGTCTGACGGAAACGTACATGCTCAGTTCAGTGAGATCACGTATCAGCAGTACGTATCACTGTCAGAGGATGACAGGATTGAAAGCGTTGGTCTGTGCGATACAACGGAGCAGAAAACTGGTGTAAGACTTAATAGCGGCAGAGAAGAGCGCTTTAGCATTGGAAATATTGAGCAGGCAGATCCTGTATATATGTCAATGAGGGTAATATCAGACTATGATGGAGTCCTTCCAAAGAATTCCTCCGAGATAGCAGTTGAAGAGCAGTTCCTTATTGATAATGGCCTGGAGGATCTTAAAATCGGAGATACCCTTACCTTTGAGCAAGGCTACAGATATATGTACGATGAGCAGGGTAAATTAGTATACCTGGGAGGAAACTACAGGTCAGATGAACAGTTCAAGGCGCTGTCCACTGAGACCTGCACAGTGACAGCAATTCTTCACGGCAACAAACCTACCGGAAGCTGGGATATTATAAGATGCCTGGATGAAGGCTATTTTCCTGACTCTGAAAAGGCCCAGGTGGTAATTTTGCTTAAAAACTGTGACCATACAGCGCTTAAGCAGATCAAGCACATCATCGCAGATCATGAGATCCAAAAGTACGATCTTAATACAGAGTATCTGCTTAGCTGCTTTGCTTTTGAGGGAAGCGGAGGCTCTTACAGGTCATTTTTCGTAATGATGGCAGTTGCACTTGCGATCGTGATCGCTACATCTGTCATTTTGATCTTCAATTCCATAGGTATGTCTCTTACAGAGAGAATGCGCTATCTGGGAATGCTTGCCAGCGTCGGAGCCACAGCAAGGCAAAAGAGATCCTCAATTTATTTTGAAGGACTCATTCTTGGAATCATCGGTATTCCTTTGGGACTATTGTGTGGCTACATTGGAACCAGGATCACCCTGGCATTTCTTGGAAGGAGGATCCTTGAAGCTGACATTTTTGTAGGCGCAGAGGGGATGAGGGGCAGTATACCTGTAGTATGCGAGCCTTCTGTAATTGTAGCGATCGTGTTTTTTGCAGCGCTTACAATACTTATTTCAACCTTTGTTCCAGCCATCAGGGCAGCCAAGGTTATGCCTATTGATGCGCTCAGACAGAGCAACGTGGTAAAAGTAAAAGCAAAGGGGCTTCGTGTGAATCCTCTTGTCCGCAAGATCTTTGGATATGAAGGGGAGCTTGCTTACAAGAATATAAAAAGAAATGGTGTAAAGGGAAAGGTTATTACCGCTACCATCGCGGTTTCGGTGATCTTGTTCCTTACGATCAACTTTTTCTGTAATTCAATTGCAAGAGCCAATCAGTATGAGGTTGATTTTCCATATCAGGTTGTAGCATCCTGCCTGCTTTCGGAAAGTGACAAACTTAGGAGCGAAATAGAGCAGATAGAAGGCGTTGATGATGTTTACAGCGCCGGTATGATACAGTTTTTGTTCAGAAAGTCCCCTGAGTCACGTTACGAGCTGGCAAACACAGATATCGCTGATAAAAAGTTCCTTTCGCGTGAATTTGCTGACCTGAAATTAGACTGCATGGATGTGGTCATAGCTGATGATGAGGATTTTGATAAGATCCTTACAGATAACGGGCTTGAAAGGGACGAATACTATGGCGATACCTTAAAAGGTGTTCTGCTCAATGACTATTTCCGTGAAAATAAGCCCAGCGAGGTATTCAATGATAAGATCCTGGGACAGGTTCTTCACTATGATAAGGTGCAGGGAAATCCACCAGCTATAGAGATTGCAGCACTGGTAAAATATGACGGAAATAACAAGATCTATAATATGACACCTAAGACCAATATTGCTGTCTATGTGCCTGCCTCCATGTATTTTGAAAAAGCAAAAGAAGTTCTTCCCGAAGATATGCTCGTTCTGGATATGGGAGTTGAAACCTCACGTCCAGAAGAAGTCCTTGAAAGGATATATTCAATTTTGGAAGAGGGCGGATACCACAATTATTACGGCTCGAACCTTTACGCTACAATAAAGGCTATGGACGCTATCACGCTGATGCTCAAGACAGCTATGTATGGGTTCACTATTCTTCTTACCCTTATAGCCATTGCAAATATCGTTAACACGATCTCAACGGGAGTGCTCCTTAGGAGAAAAGAGTTCGCCATGTATAAATCTGTGGGCCTTGACAATACAGGGTTTAAAAAGATGATAAGGCTTGAAACGCTTCTTTACGGCATAAAGGCGCTTATTTGGGGACTTTCAATATCTCTTTTGCTCAGCTACATCATGTACTCGACCTTCGATATGAAGCTGCTTACCTTCGATCCTGACTGGCTCATGTACGGTGTGACAATGATCGCGGTCTTTGGAATTCTGGGCATCAGTATGGCCCTTAGCATTAGCAAGATCAAGGATGACAACATCATTGAAGCCCTTAAGGAAGACGCGGTATAACAAAACTAAATAAATCAGTGTAAAACGGACCCAAATCAGTGTATGATTGGGTCTGTTTTTTCTCGAATGATAGAGTATTATGGAATGGAGGGTAATGAACTGCATGCATGTGTATGGAATGAAGGATAAACAGAAATGACTATGAGGGAATTTCTTTTAGCAGCGATAATACTTAGCATATTTGCTATGCTTTTTGAGGGGATTATTGTTTTTAGAAAACTCAAAAATAAGCTTCATGCATATCTGTTTTTGAACTGCATCACAATGCTGATCAGTAACACAGGGTATCTTCTGGAACTTCTTTCAAAAACTGAAGATGGCTATATTGC
>CAMVNV010000183.1 GCA_947168935.1 uncultured Butyrivibrio sp.
ATCAGAACAGAAAACAGAAGGAATACCAAGCCTTTTATAATCTCTTGTCTGCCATTCGCCTTTGCCGCTCAAAAAGGCTGCCTTCTCTTCCAGAGTCATCATGCTTATGATATCGGAATTCTTCATACAAGTATCTCCATTCAAAATATAAATGAACATAACAAAATAAAGACCGCATATATATTATCGGTATACATTTCCTTAATCTTTACACTTTTTATTTGTTAAAAGCTTGTATTATTAAGGCTTCGAGGGCATTTTTGTTAAAATCTTAATGCTATTTTTGTGTAATATTAATTATTTCTTGCCACAAACACTTTTGTGCTTTAAAATGCTATATGGATAAATTATTTAATAAACGGAGTTAACTAGAATTTATGGAAAAGAAAAGAAGTCATTTTTCAGGTAAGGTCGGATATGTTCTTGCGGCAGCAGGCGCCAGTGTAGGCCTTGGTAACATTTGGAGATTCCCATACCTTGCCGCCAAGTATGGCGGAGGCGCATTCCTTCTTGTATATATCATACTTGCTCTTACTTTTGGCTATACAATGATCATCTCTGAAACTGTTATTGGACGTATTTCCAAAAGAAGCCCTATCGGTGCATTCCAGGCTTTTTCTGATAATAAAGTCTTTCATATTGGCGGATGGATCAACGCGATAATTCCAATGCTAATAGTACCGTATTATTCAACAATTGGTGGCTGGGTACTTAATTATCTCTTCCAGTACATAGTTGGTAATACAAATGGCGTTGTACAGGACACTTACTTCACATCATTTATCACAAACGGCGTTCAGACTGAAACATGGTTTATTATATTTGCTCTATGCTCTCTTGCAGTTGTATTTGCCGGTGTTCACAATGGTATTGAGCGCGTAGCCAAGTTCATGATGCCAGTACTTGTTGTTCTTTCTTTTGTAATAGCTATATATTCCATGACAAGACCGGGAGCACTTGAAGGAATCAAATACTTCCTCATCCCTAATTTCGATAACTTCTCATGGATGACAGTCGTAGCAGCTATGGGCCAGATGTTCTACTCTCTTTCTATTGCAATGGGTATCCTTATCACATTTGGATCTTATATGAAAGATGATGTGCATATTGAAGAAGCGACTGTAAATGTAGAAATATTCGATACTGGAATTGCCATAATGGCTGGTCTTATGATCATTCCGGCTGTTTTTGCCTTCTCAAACGGAGATGCTAATCAGCTTGGAGCTGGCCCTAGCCTTATGTTTATAACACTTCCAAAAGTTTTCTCTGAGATGGGAATGGCAAGGATAATGGGTATCATCTTCTTTGTACTTGTATTCTTTGCAGCACTTACAAGTGCAATAGCTCTTTCAGAAAGCGCTATTTCAACCTTCGAAGATGAGCTTAACTGGAGCCGTAAGCGTTCAACCATATTTATGGCGCTTATAATGCTCGTGTTCGGTTCTCTCTCATCTCTTGGCTATGGTCCACTTGCAAATGTAACAATACTTGGAAAGCAGTTCCTGGATTTCTTTGATTTCCTTACAAACTCTGTAATGATGCCGATTGCAGCAATCTTTATCTGCCTCTACATCATAAAAGTCATCGGTTTCCATGCTGTCGAGCATGAAATGACCAAGGAAGGCGGAACCTTCAAGCGCAAAGGCCTTTACCAGTTTATGATCAAATACCTTTGCATCGCATTCCTTCTTGTCATACTGATAAGCTCAATACTTCAGGTTTTAGAAATAATTATAATCTGATCTGAAGCGTGCGCCGTCGGCCGCACCATAAAAAGGACTTGGATATTATCTCCAAGTCCTTTTTATTTGCTTTAATTCAGCCTTCCATAACATCAGGTAAATAGTCACCGCACATAAATCCGCTCATCATACACCCGCCGCTTGCGCCGCACCCTAGTATTTCAGGCAATTTGGAAGGTGTAATTCCTCCGATTGCATATACAGGTATATGAACATGTTCATTTACTTCTTTGAGAAAAGAGATACCTCTTCCAGGAATCCCCTTCTTACAATCAGTTTCAAAGATATGTCCAGCAATTATATAGGAACAGCCAAGGCTCTGAGCAGTAATTGCATCTTCTACGCTATGACAGGATGCTCCTAAAATCTTTAAATTTACTCTATCAGATTCTGGAATATCTTTAAGTTCATTTAACGGCATATGAAGCCCTGCCCCATTTTGAAGTGCAAGTTCAGGGTGAGAATGATATATAAATGGCACATTATATGAGTCGCATATACTTTTGACTGCTAAAGCTAAACTCTTGTATTCAGAAACATCAAGATCTTTTTCCCTGAGGATCACAGCTCTTGGTCTTAAACTGGCAACAAGCTTCATCCTGTCTAAAAATGGCTCTTTGCACAGTTTTCTATTTGTAATGCATATCAGTTTAGTATCAGATCCATATGTATTATCAGGTCCATATGTATTATCAGATCTATATATATTATTAGTAAATCTACTATTTTCATACATATAAGTAGTCATTTAGTACAGGCTGCAGACCTTCGCCAGTGATGTCCTGATACATAGTATCAAGGCTTCTTGCGTCGTTAATCTCAAACTGCTCATCACCTTTTGCTGCAGCTGATTCCTTTCCGGTATATTTACTTTCATGATCACCTATTCCTGTTGATACTCCGGCAGATACCTTGGTTGCAGCGATCCTTACTATACCATTTCTAAATGTACTGCTTTCCCTTGATGAAACGGTGATCCCAACAAAGGGAAGGAATATGCGATATGCACAGATTATCTGGCATAACTGCTTTTCATGAACGTCCATGGGATTTATCTTATCGTTATTAATGATAGGACGAAGTCTCGGGCATGAAAGTGACATCTCTGCATGAGGGTATTTTCTCTGAAGATAATAAAGGTGAAGTGCCGTAGCAAGAGCATCCCTGCGAAAATCAGCAAGACCCAGAAGAGCTGAAAATGCCACTCCTCTCATGCCACCTCTAAGGGCCCTTTCCTGCGCGTTGAACCTGTATGGCCAGACTCTCTTGTGCCCCATAAGGTGAAGCTTCTCGTATGCATCAGTGTCATAAGTTTCCTGAAATACTGTTACATAATCAGCGCCGCACTCATGAAGATATGCATATTCGTCCGTGTTCAGAGGATAAACCTCAAGACCTACATTTTTAAAATACTTCTTTGCGAGCTTACAGGCTTCTCCAATATAGCTAACATCGCTTACTATGCGGCTTTCACCTGTCAAAAGAAGAATCTCCTCCATGCCGCTTTTGGCAATTACTTTCATCTCATGCTCTATCTGCTCAGTATTCAGGCACATCCTGTGAATGTGGTTGTAGCAGTTAAATCCGCAATATACGCAGTAGTTTTCACAATAGTTTGCAATGTATAGCGGAGTAAAAATATAAACATTGTTACCAAAGTGCTTACCAGTTTCGTTCCTGGCCCTTATTGCCATCTCTTCAAGAAACGGCTCTGCTGCTGGTGACAAAAGAGCTTTAAAGTCCTCAATACTACAGGTATCATGTGAAAGCGCCGCCCTGACATCCCTGGCAGTATACTTATTGTAGTCGTAAGTATTGAAAGCATTTAATACAAGATCCTGAATATCAGAATCGATTATTTCCATGCCTTCCATGTACTTCATATGATCACTACGCGTAGTTGGATCTGTTTCTAAAGCAGTCTTTCTGTCAAGTTCTTCCTTGGGAAGCGAATCATTATGTATGAGAAAATCATTCATCACGCGCCCCTTTCTTCCTCATGAAGGAATCCTGTAAGGGGATCTGAAGCACTTGCGCCTCTTGTAAGAACTCGTCCAAGGCCTGAAAGATAAGCCTGTCTACCTGCCTGTATCGCAAGTTTAAAGGCACTTGCCATCATAGGAAGATTACCGGAAGTTGCAAGCGCAGTGTTAGCCATTACTGCAGCGCAGCCAAGTTCCATAGCTTCGCAGGCCTGAGACGGCGCGCCTATTCCTGCATCAACGATTATAGGAAGATCTATTTCATCAACAAGGATCTTGATAAACTCTTTGGTCACAAGTCCCTTGTTCGAACCAATCGGAGCTGCAAGAGGCATCACTGCCGCGGCACCTGCATTTACAAGATCTCTTGCTACGTTAAGATCAGGATACATGTAAGGAAGAACCACAAAGCCTTCTTTTGCAAGAATTTCAGTAGCTTTGATCGTCTCATAGTTATCAGGAAGAAGATACTTAGTATCTTTCATGATCTCGATCTTTACAAAAGATCCGCACCCAAGCTCTCTTGCAAT
>CAMVNV010000184.1 GCA_947168935.1 uncultured Butyrivibrio sp.
TGACATATAATGCAGACGGAAAGATAATGGCCTTAAAGGATCCAAAAGGAAACAGTTATAAGTATACATATGATATACACGGTAACCTCTTTGAAATAAAAGATCCCATTGGAAACAAAAAGCGCTTCTACTATACAGGAAGAAACCTTAAGAAAGTAAAAGACGAAGAAGGAAACATAACCCTTCTTGATTATGATGCAGAAGGAAATGTAAGCTGTATAACAGACCCCGAAGGAGTAAAGACTTTCTATGAGCATGACAGCCTTGGAAGAGTAATAAAGACTAGCGATATAGAAGGATCTTCCAGAACATTTACCTATGATGATGCCGATAGGATAACCTCAGTAACAGATGCTCTTGGTAACATAACATCATATGAGTATAACGAAAACGGTAAAGTAACAAAGATAGTAAACCCCGATGGCACCTGTAAGACGTGGGAATACAACATCATAGGAAAACCATGCAAGGTAACGGATGAAGCAGGAAGAATCACAAAAGTTGACTATAACAGCATGTGGAAGGAAGAAAAGATAACCCTTCCTAACAGTGGAACCATTCTTTATGAGTATGATCCGCTCATGCGTATCAAGAAGGTGACTGATCCTGAAGGCAGGATCACAGGTTACGACTATGATAAGAATGGCAACGTGCTGGCCAGATACCTTGGAGATATAAAGGTCAATAGTCGTAAGTATAATGCTCTTAACAAGGTGATAAAAGAAACAGATGCCCTTGGTCATGAGAAGACATATGAGTATGACTTAAACGGCAAGATAAATGCAGTGACAGATACTCTTGGAAACAGATATACGAGAGAATTTAATGAGCTTGGAAAAGTAATAAGACAGATTGATCCTCTTGGTAATGAATCAACATATTCTTATACAAAGACAGGTGTAATAGGAACTACAACAGATCCGGCTGGAAGAGTTCGAAAATTTGAATATACAAGATCGGGTAAAATCAAAGCTATATATTTCTGCGGTAGAAAAGAGCAGGAATTTTCATATAGTAAAGTTGGACACATAGAGAAGCGTCAGTTTGCGGATGGTTATACCATCCGCTATAGTTATGACGCCCTTGGAAGAGTTATAGAAGCAGTAGGTAGTGATGGAAAATCGGTATCATATGAATACGATTCCATGGGAAGAGCTACAAAAGTTATAGATGTGAGAGGCCAGACCCAGTATACCTACACAGCTACAGGAAAGATAAAAAGCGTAGTAGATGCTCTTGGTAATGAGACGGCATATACTTACGATGAACTTGATAATCTTAAGAGTGTTCAAAGAGCTGAAGGCAGGATTATAACAGAGGATTCAATAAGAAAAGATCTGAACCCGGGTGCAATCACACATCATATCCCAGAGTCAGAACAAACTGAAAATACAAAGGATACAGCATTCCCTACTGTAGGTAAAGATGGCCACGTAACACTTTATTCATATAACCTTGCAGGTCAGCTCACAAGTGTTACAGATGCCCTTGGTCAGGAAGAAACATATGAGTATGACCAGTCTGGAAGACTTAAGACTAAGATTGACAGAGATAACTATGCTACAACATACGATTACAATGATCTTGGTGCAGTCACAAAGGTTGAATATTCAGATGGAAGAAGCGTTGCATTTAGTTACGATGAGCTTAACCACCTGAGCGAGATCAACGACTGGCTTGGAAAGACCACTCTTGAAAACGATATCTTCGGACGCATTTCAAAAGTAACAGACTATCAGAACAGAACTGTAGGCTATGAGTATAATTCTATTGGAGAAAAGACCAAGCTCACATACCCTGACGGAAGACAGGCTGTCTATACATACGATGAAGAAGGAAAGCTCTCATCCATAACTGGTAATGGAGATCAGACATCCTATGCTTATGATGAAATTGGAAGACTTATAGAAAAGCTTCTACCAAACGGAGTAAAGCAGGATTATTCATATCTTCCAAGTGGTAACCTTGAAAGCATGACAAGTTATGATAAGGAAGGCCTGCTTGATAAATATATCTATAGCTACAATGATGCCGGACTTATCAGTGGAGTAAATAGAGATAGACGCGACCTTGAGAATATATCCGGACAGTATGACTATGAGTATGACAAGATAGGCCGCCTTGTACAGACTAGCTTTAACGGACAAGTGAAAGCATCCTATGAATATGATGCGTTTGGTAACAGAACAGCACTTGTAGAAAAAGATGCAAAGACAACGTATACCTATGATGTTCTCGACAGACTTATTGAAGCAAAAGAACTCAGTAACAGCCAGGCAGTCGTAAAGACTTACGACTATGATAAGCGAGGCAACCAGACAAAGCAGTATGTAGACGGCCTTCTTCAAAAGACCTTTACTTTCGATGCTACAAACATGCTGTCAAAAGTAGTCGACTCTGAAAATGGAGAGCTTGAAAACCAGTACAACGGACTTGGTTTTAGAGTAGCATTTACAAGACCTGAAGAGAAAATCGAATACCTCTGCGATCTTTCAAAAGACTGCTTCAATATGCTTGAACGAACAGTAAATGGAGAGACGGAAAGCTTCATCTATGACAGAAATGTAGTTTCTATGTCAAAAGCAGGAAGTAGTTACTATTACCTCCAGGATGAACTTGGTTCACCAATGTACATGACAGGTACAGACGGAGCAGCAGTATCATCATATGCATTTGATGATTTTGGACGTGGCATAGATCCACTCACAGGCAAGATCAAAGAATCTGGTAATAAACATACAAATGGTATAGAAGAACCTGGCAATAAGCATGCCTACTCCAAAGACGGAAACATCATCCAACCTTTTGCATTTACAGGTTATCAGGAAGATGAAGTATCAGGCCTTATGTTCGCACAGGCTAGATACTATGATGCAGATAATGGTAGATTTGCATCTGAAGATCAGGTAAGGGGATTTATAATAACCCCTGATTCACAGAACCACTATATTTATTGTTTATGTGATCCTATTTCACTGTATGATATGAATGGAAAAATGCCTGCATGGCTAGCTGGTATTTTTGCGCATTTAGCGATAGAAAAACAGCTGGCAGAGGAATATAGTGGATTATATGGATACTATGTTAGAACAAATGTTTTTATTCCCGGCGGAGGAAAAGGTCGAACCAATTCGGGAAATGGATTAGCTGATGTAATCATGAAAAAGGACGGAACATATTATGTGTATGAGATTAAGCCTAACAGTGATTATGGAAGAGCAACAGGAGAAGCTCAATTGAGAGGATATGTTAAGGCAATTAAGGATATTATTAAAAATGGTGGGGCGATTGGAAAATATGGGCAAACAGCAGTGGGAGAAAATGTATATCAAGGAGATCTATTTTTTACTGAGATTACAGAATCTCCATTTATGCCAGGAGCGACGATAATTTATTATACATATGGAGATGGTCTTATTTGGTATGATATAGTGTGGCCTAAACCAGAGCCAGAACCAGATCCAGTCGAGGAATTAGATCCTGATGAAATAGCGGATTTGATACGGGAAGTTATGCTGGATACATGCATTGATGCTGCAAAATTATGTGCTCTTTTGTTAGCGCTAGTAGTATCATTGGGTTTGGCTTACGCAGGATTTGCTACCATTATGGCTACGTTGGGGGCGGTTTTCGAATTCGCTACTATTGTTGCAATCATAGCAGTAGTTGGTAAGGAAGTATTAGAAACACTATTTAATAGTGGTAGTGATCCAAATTCTGTTTCCAATCAACCGGCATGCCCAAATTAAATTGAGGAGAATAGGGAGCAATATATGAATAAAACAAGAAAAATTAAAGAAATAATAGGTTGTGTATTAAAAGAAAAAGGTTTTGAATATGTTCGTTGCGAAAAAAAGATTGTATATGATTTTAAAAGACAGGTAGATGGTGTTGAGCAGCATGTATACGTTCAGCAGCATAATATAGTGGACCAAGAATACAAGATTATGCTATATACAACAGCCAAAGGCCATGGAATGAAGGAGATAGGAACCATCCTTCCTGAATATGAATCCAAAGAGTACTGGAAAGCTGAGACTGATGAAGAATTCATTTCTGTTATGAACTGGTTTGCAGACTTTCTTAAAGATTATGAACTTTGCGAACTTGACAAGATGATCGTAGAAAAGCCAGATTCCTTCGAGACACC
>CAMVNV010000185.1 GCA_947168935.1 uncultured Butyrivibrio sp.
GAAACATCTTTTTCTTCCGGTTCAACAAGTTGCTTTTCGCCCGTCGCTTTATAATGTCCGTTCATTTGCTGCTCATAGACATCTACTTCCGTGGGGGACATGATGTATTCGTCCCCGTTACGGATAAACTCATCAAGGATACGATCCGACTGACTATAATGGGGAATCTTCGTCGGAACGTATTCCTTGACATTCTGTTCCGTGACCTCGTATGAAAGGAAGGGAATCTCGCGAAGCTGCGGCACGGACATAGAGTTTTCCTGGGCGTATTTCTTACAGCTCATATAAGCTGAGAGATACCTTATGTAATCTGCATCCTTAAATGGACTTGGCTGATCATAAAATGAATCCATTGAAAGAGAATAATCATATCCCTTCTCTCTGATCAGCTCCTTGATCTCCTCCTCTGCGATGGAATATCTGTCTTCAAACACTTCCTTTAGGAGGAATACTACATTTATTACTGAAGCTTTTAACTGGATGACTTTTGAATTTGTCTGACCTGCAGCCTGAGCCTTCATAGGATATGCGCCAGCTAGCATGACAACTGCCATGGCACCTGCCAGGATTCGTTTTAGCATTTTTGTTTCTCCTTTGATATACTTTTACATATAATATATCATATTGTATATATTATCAAGTAAAGTATATTTGGAAAAAAGTGACGACAAGCACAGATATCTTCTACTCAGAAGTGATAAATGCTGATGCAGAGAAAAGCAGAATTAAGAAAAAACATTTTTAATATTGACACAAAACACATATATGTGATATTATAATATCAAGTTAAGTGATTTGTTTTTGCTGCTTTGGCAGCACTCCTTTTTACAGATAACATAGAGAAGACCACGGTTGCCAGCCGTGGTCTTTTGCTGTGTTGGTTTTCATTCAGATCTTACGACTACAGGATTAAGCTTTAACCCTTTCGCCGGGGTCTGTCCAGCCAGGATGTATGAAATAGACTCTATCGCAGACAGATACTCGGAAGATAATACCAGATTATTCCCATCAGACTTAATATGTTTTCCAGGATTCTGAATAGCTTCAAGCCAAGTCTTTGTATTTGGATTGTTTTTCCATAGATCCTGAGTGATTTCTGCAGCAATCTTATCCATATATAACTCCTTCTCTTATCCTACTGTCTGAAGCTAAAGTCGTCCCGTTCCTTCTTCCTGTCAGAATTTACATAAATTACTATCCCTATAGAAATAGCTCCAACTGCAAGAAGAAGAAAACACAGTACCTTCAGCAGCTTTCCATCATCGTTTACAATCTCATTTGTTTCAAGCATTTTGGGTGAACTTGCAAGTGCCACATCCTGGGCCCTGACCACATCAAGCTTATCTGCTTCAGGCAGATCCGGGCTCTGGCTATTTCCGGCATCTGAATACACGAAGTCATCCTCCGGAAGAAGAACATCTTCAACAGATGATGCTACGGATGTGCCCATGCTTTTTCCAGCTTTCATGTCGGCAGCTCTTTTTGATCCAAGGACTGATGCATTTGTATCGCTACTTCGTAGAGATGAAAGATTTCCGTTTGTATTCTGTAATGCCTTCTGTGCAGTTCCATTTTCCTCTGTATAGAAGTTTACGCTGCCGGATGCACTTGCCATGTTCCCTGCATAATCATATACAGTGAACCGATAACTTCCGTTGGTAGGTGCGGTGTACGTAGCTGTATCTGAACCTACGCCTGCTGATGAATTTGCTTTGATCACATAGTTGCTGGCACTGGTTGACGTTACTGTTATCTTTTCAATTCCGCTTCCGGAATCTCCGGCTTTTACTGTAAGTGTTCCTTCATTTACAGTTACTTCAAGGTAAGGGTTTTCCTTATCTATGTTGTTTACTGTATAGGTCTTTGACGTATGGGTGTTTCCATAAAGGTCTTTTACAGTAAACTGGACAGTCTCTCCATTGGTCGAAACTGTTTTGGATCTGCTTGAGCCAAAGGCTGCTCCATTTATTGAATAAGGCGAGGATGTAAGCTTTGATGTAAGTGTATCTGGAAGAACAAGTGATACTGTTACCTGTTTATTGGTCCATGTGGATGGCGATACACTTATGTAATTATAGAGTGATTCCTCCGAAAGTCCTTCCTCAGTTCCAAGGAAAATGCTCAGGTAAACTGTTCTGGTTGTACTTGCAGTAACTCCTGCCTCATTTTTGACTTCAATGACATTTTCACCTTCTCTAACCCCAAAGAGTTTTTCTGACTCCTGCCACTTTCCTCCATTTAATCTGTACTGGAGGGGCTGGTTATCAAGATCTTTAGCGCTAACCGTAAAATATGCTTTCCCATCTTCTTTACCAAGATATGTATCTGTGATATACGGGGCATGTGTGCTTATCTTTGAAACATTCAGTTCTTTGTATGCAAGATTTCCTGCATTATCCCTGACAAAAACTGTACATACGCCATTGTCTGTTACTGTATATTCCTTATCCTTGCTCCAGGTAATACCATTAAGAGAATCTGATGTTGCTCCGCCAAGCACAAGCATTTTCAGCACAGAAGAAAGCATTTCATCTTTTTCAAAGTAGTATGCATCCTCCGGCAAGCCGCTCTCGCTATCTGATGCAGTTACTTCTATAGTCTTTTCAGTGGCATATTTATCTGCCATTTTGTTTTTAACACCAAAATATTTTATGGAGGGAGCTATCTTATCTCCCACTCCGGTAATGACTACATTCATCTTTCGACCATATACTGTATCAATCAGGTTATATGTAAATGTTCCATTCTTAACACGGATCTTGTCCTGAAGAACACCATTCTCCTCAAACTGAAGCGGAGCAAAATTGGGATATGGAGTTTTATCAATATAAACTGTAAGATTCTTGGCGTATAGATCCGAGCCAATCGTTGCCTCCATGTCTTTGATCAAAAGTTCAGCCTCGTAATAATTATCCTTACTTATTACATAGAGCTTTGCAAAGTCCTCTGATGCAGCTGCTCCGGAACTGATGCATTTGTAATCATCCATGTGATTTCTCGTACTTGTTTCTGTAAGTTTCAATTTGGCAGTAGTGCCTTCTGAGGTATCAATATGGGTTTCATCCAGAGTAAGAACCTCATCATTACAATACCAGGTTCGTGCTGCATCTTTACTAATAGAATTTGGCAACACGATTTCTACTCCTTCGCCTTCTATTGTCGAGAAGACTACCGTTGGAGTTGTTTCCTCTGCGGCATAAGCTTTGGCAGGGCTTATGAACAAAGGAAGCATAAGCGCTGATGCCGCAAATGCTGATATAGCTTTAAGGACATGCTTTCTCACTATTTAATTCCTCCTTAATCTGTGATCATGGTTCACGGTGAACCTTGTCTATTATTTAATATATTATATTTATTTATATATATTATCAAGAATAATTTATCTCTAAATTTAAAGGATTTATCAGAAATATCATTATATTCACAATCACAAACAACGTAATAAAACACCATCTTCATAGCAAAGTTGACAAAATGCACATTTTAGTGTCAAAATAGATGCAACAGGAGGAAATGATCATGGGAGATCCGAGATTCCTTTCAAAAGGAAAGATCACAAAGAATGACATCTGTAATTACATGCTTTCTGAAATTGAAAGTTATAATAGACCACAGCATAAGTCCACCGTTCATCATGAAAGACATTATGACAATGATATAAATGACTATAGGAAGTATATGGATACCGGAAGCGATCTTGACGAGCTGGATGAGCTTGATGCCGAACAGCAGCGTCAGTGGGACGAACAGGAAGAATATGAACAGAAACTCCGAGATACACATGACAGATATCCCGACTTTGACGACAGGCGAGCTGCTTTTCTTGGAGAAGATCCTGAAACTGCTGAGAGAGAAGCAAGGACAGATGATTATCTGAATAACTGGTTTTAAGCCATATAAAAAGGCCACTCATCGCGAGTGGTCTTTTTCTATTCTATGGTGAGTTAAATAAGCAAGATAAAAGGCTATGCCCTCATCCAGACAAATTGAATTTGTATTATTATCCGACAAACAAACCTGTTAAAATATCATAAACTATATGTGCAATGATCGGATTCCATATCGTTCTACTCTTTTTCAGAAGCCAGCAGAACACCA
>CAMVNV010000186.1 GCA_947168935.1 uncultured Butyrivibrio sp.
AACAACTGGTCACCATATATGATCAAGGATCTCGAGCATACTGTTTGGGTAGGTCTTGAGTACTTTGTTAACGAAGGTGATGAGTACTGGACAATGACCGAAGATGAGTTTGCAAAGCTTGGTATCGAAGAGATGATCAAGATCGGACTTATCGACAGCGCTGATGAAGTTCTTGATTATCATATGGAGAAGGTTAAGAAGGCATACCCTGCTTACTTCGATACATATGATGAAATCGATACACTTGTTGATTACCTTAAGACAATCGACAACCTCTACTGCGTAGGTAGAAATGGTCAGCACAGATACAACAACATCGACCACTCCATGGTTACATCTTTCGAAGCAGTTAAGTGCATCGTAACTGGTGAGAAGAACAAAGATAAGATCTGGTCTGTAAATACAGAGCAGGAATATCATGAGACTGACGAAGTTAAGGAAGAGGCAGAAGTAGATTGATTCTATTAGTCAAAAGAGTCTCAAGGAAAGCTCTAGAGCTTGAATAAATTTAAAGATTTTATTCTTAAATAAAATAACTGCTACATCAGATATTAAATATCCGGTGTAGCAGTTTTCTTTTTGTCTTTATGATGCTTACAGTTTAAACAGTGTGCTTAAGATACCGCGTCCAAGGCTTGCGCCAACGTTACCGCCAAGGGTCTTACCAAACTTACCAAAGGATCCGCCAACAGTCTTACCAACTTCACGTCCAACAGTTCCTGCAACTGAATTACCAACAGACTTAGCAACTCTCTTTTTCTGAGCTTCTGCGGCTTTTTCAGCCTTTTCTTTTTCCTTGGCAGCAAGGGCGTCAGCCTTAGCCTTATCCTTGGCAGCCTGAGCATCGGCAGCAGCTTTTTCTTTGGCAGCCTGCTCTTCAAGACCCTTTCTTTCAAGGAATTCATAAGCAGAATCTGGATCATATGCCTTTTCATACTTGCTATAGAGCATAGCACCCTTTACTGCGTTATCTCTTTCGATATCGTCTATGCTTCCAAGAGCACTTCTTGGTGGAAGGATAGTTGCGATATTGGCAATAGCAGGAGTTCCGTCTTCCTGAAGCATTGAAACAACTGCTTCACCTGTTCCAAGCTGCATGATGGCATCATAGGTTGAGAACTCAGGATTTACTCTGAAGGACTCTGCAGCTGCCTTAACAGCCTTCTGTTCAGCAGGAGAGTAAGCGTGAAGAGTATGCTGGATCTTGTTACCAAGCTGAGCCAGTACTCCGTCCGGAACATCACGAGGGTTCTGAGTTATGAAGTAGATACCAACGCCCTTTGAACGGATAAGCTTAACAACCTGCTCGATCTTATCAAGAAGAGCCTTTGATGTGCCATCAAAAAGAAGATGAGCTTCATCAAAGAAGAATACAAATTTAGGCTTCTCAAGATCACCAACTTCAGGAAGATTCTCAAAAAGCTCTGAAAGGAGCCACAGAAGGAACATAGAATATAAGGTACCGTTCTGCATAAGACTTCTTGAATCAAGAATGTTGATAACACCCTTGCCTTCAGGGCTTGTAGAGAAGAAATCAGTGATATTAAGAGCTGTCTCTCCAAAGAACTGCTCACCGCCAGCCATCTCAAGAGCAACTAATGCACGAAGGATAGCGCTGATGGATACTGGAGACATTTTGCCGTACTGAGCAGCAAACTCTTTATTATTATCAGAAATATAGTTAAGAAGGGCCTTAAGATCCTTGGTATCTACAAGCAGAAGATCGTTATCATCAGCAATCTTAAAAGCTATAGTGAGAATATCACTCTGAAGATCATTAAGATCCAGGATTCGAGACAAAAGAAGAGGACCCATCTCAGAAATAGTTGTTCTAAGCGGGATACCGCTCTGTCCATAAATATCCCAAAATACTGCCGGATACTTCTGGTAGCTGTAGCCATCCATGTTTATGCCAAGCTTCTCGGCACGCTCTTCCATACCAGAGCCTTCCTTGATCATTCCTGCAAGATCACCCTTTACATCTGCAAGAAATACAGGTACTCCGAGATCTGAAAAAGATTCTGCAAGAACCTTTAAAGATACTGTTTTACCACTTCCGGTTGCGCCTGCAATAAGACCGTGACGATTTGCTTTTCCCGGAAGAAGAAAGATCTCTTCGCCATTTGCTGTTTTACCAACGAGAATTTTACTATCCTTGACCATTTTGAATGCCCCCTGTCATTGATTGAAATGCTATAAAGAGTGGTGCTATAGATATCTGCACCGCTAAAGAATACCAAATTGAATGTATATATTGATGTTAGCACAAAATGCTAGGGTTTTACAGAAAAATAAGCGGCGGCATATATAAAGAAGCCTCAACTGCCACCGTCAGGAATATTCAAGGTAATGATGGTGCTTTATATGTGCGAAGACTAAGGAATAGAGTTGAAAGGTTATAATATTTTAATAATTTTGAGTAGTGTATTTCCTTTTTAATACCTTGGAAACGTGTTATAGTTTAACAGTCAAATTTCGCTAGAAATCCTTGGAGGATAATTTAATGAAGACAGATTATAAACTTATGACAGCACAGCTTAAGCGCCTTATGGAGGATGAGAAGAACTTCCTTCCTGTTCTTTCCAATGCTTCAGCAATCCTTAATGATACACTTGAAGATATCAACTGGGCAGGATTTTACCTTGTAGATAACGGAAGCCTTCTTCTTGGACCCTTCCAGGGACATGTTGCCTGCATTAGAATACAGTCAGGCAAGGGCGTATGCGGAACTGCCTATGCAACTGATACAACACAGCTTATAGAAGACGTACACAAGTTCCCCGGACATATTGCCTGCGATAGTGCATCTAATTCAGAAATCGTGGTTCCGATTCATTCTTGTGGCAAGATCGTTGCAGTAATGGATATCGACAGTCCCTCACTTGGAAGATTCACAGAGGAAGATAAAAAAGGTCTGGAAGAATTTGCCAAGGCGATTGAAGAAGCTGAATTTTAAAGGGTATCCATATGAACCAATCTGAAACAATGAAAAAGTGATAAAATATAAATGCAATTACACGCTCTTATTGCCTTTCTATTCATCGCGGAGCCGTGCCGATTTCCTGGTGATCTTTTTTCTTACAGTTGTACATTTCATTATCAGCTCTTGAGAATACATTGATATAATGCGGATCTTTTTCGTGGTTATAAACAGCGATACCATAAGCTATGGAGACTGCTTCATAGATATGTGTAGCGGACTGCTTGTTATGTTTTATGCTGTCAAAGAACTCTTTTTCCAGAGTGACTCTATTCTCATAGTCCTTGCCTGTTAATATTGCAACGAACTCATCGCCTCCAATACGGAAGATAGGGCTGTGTTCAAACACTTCACATATGATCTTGCAACAAGTCTTTATGGCTATATCGCCGGCTTCGTGGCCGTACTTATCGTTTATGGTCTTTAGGAAGTTAAGATCAAACATGGCAACAGCAAATTCAAGATCAGGTTCAGTTTCTATGCGGTGCTGCATGGCATTGACTGCAAGTGTGTATGCAGCCTTGTTTTTGACATGAGTGAGGTCATCTTTATAGATAAGATCCTCCATGTTTTTAGTAAACTTACTGAGGTTATCTGAGGACATGCGCAAAGTATCAGATAGGATCCTTATCTCTTTTATGTTGCTGTCAGGAAGTTCAATATTAAAATCTCCGCTACCTATCTTCTGGGCGGCAGAAGTAAGGGCCTTGATAGGCTTTGAAAGAATATGTGCAGTTACAACTGAAAATGCTATAAAAACTATACCAATAGTACAGGAAAGGAAAATAAGAAAGATCATAGTATTATATCTGTCATTATATGCATCTTTGTAGTCCACAAATACTACCAGTTTCATACTGTTTCGCAGAGTTACAAAGGACATGATCTCGTCTTCTTCATCCGGTTTGTGCATCCTGATCGCTTCACCACTTGAATCATACAGCCGCATGTCAAAGGTTGGATTAAAGTCAGAAGAAAGGGTTTCTATATAATAAGATTCATCCTCTCCAACAGCATGATAT
>CAMVNV010000187.1 GCA_947168935.1 uncultured Butyrivibrio sp.
CACAAAAAGACATGTATGTGGGGATGAGTCCTGCCCCATGTACTGTTATTCCTGTGTTAAGGACTGTCATAAGTACTGCCCTGACTACTACAGTACAAAATGTACTGCATATACGAAGCCTCCTTATGTATGCAATGGTTGTGACAAAAGGCGTTATTGCAATGATGACAAGTACATTTACGAAGCAAAGATAGCTGACAGAAAGTTTATAGAAACAAGGAAAACTTCAAGAAAACATATCCATTTGACAGATGAAGAACTCGCCAGGGTAAACAGCATTCTTTCCGAAGGGATCAGAAAAGGTCAGCCACTTGCACATATCTTTGCTGTACATGAGCAGGAAATACCGATTACAAACCGTACAGCTTACAAATTCCACCTTGAGAAGCAAAATCTTTGAACGATTTTTAATCGTTTTGAAGCTTCTTGCAAAATGTATCGATGGTAAGGTCATTTTGTTCTGATGGCTTAGCCTTCGGATCGATAAGAATGATGTTGGCATAGAACTCATCTATTCCGATGAAGTCTCGAAGTTTTGCAAAAGCTTTTTCAGCACCGGCTCCGCTCTGGCATGCAAAAGCAGATATTCTCTTTACGCTAAGTGCTGCCTTGTTCTCTTTTACAAAAGTCCTGATAGGCGGAGTAAAGGTTCCTGCCCATACCGGGAATCCAATTACTACCTGATCATATTCTGAAAGATCTAATGTATAGGGCTCAAGTTCTGGTGTCTCAGCCATTACAGCGCTCTTGCCGCCCCAAAAGAACTTTGAAAAGCCCTTATCTGAATATGCTTTCTTAGGAACAAGCTTTAATACATCTGCAGAAAGCTTGCCTGCAATAACATTGGCTACGTACTCTGTATTCCCCTCAAGTGAATAATAGACAATGATTGTTTTCATTTCTTTTCCTTCTCCTTTAACATAACATCCCGTATTGCCATGGCAATGACTTCGTTTGGAGCTTTCTTGATAGCTTCAGCCTTAGGATTCTCTTTTATTTTGATCTCAGGTTTTGCAGTAGTTGCAGGTAATTTCTTCATAACAGTTATTTCCCGTAATCAAATCTTTTCAAGATACTTCACCGGTACACTTTTTGTCAGCCAGACTTTATTTGCTGACAGGAAGAATTCATAACCATCTTTTGTCATCTCTCCTGCTTTGACCTTATAGATGACAGGTTTGCCATGACGAGAGCCAACTGTGACAGCGGTGTCATAGTCCTTTGACAGATGCACATAGAGCCTGGACTTAGAAATCAATCCTTCTTTATCTATTGAAGCTTCAAACTTTACTGCGCTGCCATGATATAAGATGTCTGGTGGAATTGCCCCCTCCAGCTCAACATCTACCGGTATGGAATGGCCTTGGTTAGCTCTGATCAGAGTTTTATCTTCATTAAAAGAGTACCTCTGCTTGTTGTCAGTTCTGACAATCTCTTCAAGCATTTCCATATTAAAGTCATGGTCCTTGGAAATGCCAGCTATAAGCTCATCGACATTTGCCCATCCATGTTCGTCCAGCGTAATTCCTATTGCTTCAGGCTTGTGCCTGAGTATAAGTGCTATATATTTACTAATCTCTGTTAGACTCATTTTCTGTCTTCCCCTTGTTTTCTATATAATTCAGTACTCCCATCTTAGATGAATATGCCAGATCATGTTCTTTTTCCCCAAGACTACGGTACTTCTCAGCCGTCTTGTCCATCAACTGAATCGCATTGGACCAGTCCTCGTCTGTCATTTCACTACTACTCTTGTTTAGAGTTTTTGAAAAGTTCCACAGGTCACTACATATATTATAGAAAAGTTTCTGTTGGTCCATTTTTATCCTTATCTAAATCATTCAAATGCCAAAAGTACTACCTTTTAATTGTAGCAAAAATCCGCCCACAAAGTGAGCGGATCCATAGGGTAATCCAAATTATTAGTAAGAATTACTTCTTGTTGATAGCATCCTTAAAAATTATTTTGTCGAATTAAAGGTCGTAGCTGCCCTCTACACCATCCATAACAAAGTAAACCTTATTCTCTTCGGGCTTTACAAAGAGATCGATCTTCTTTACTGTTTCAGGATCACCGTTCATGTCATACTTGAGGACATTCTTTGCATTCTGTACAAGCTCGTCATATGAAAGATCCTTGTCAGCATACTGAAGAACTACATTAGCCTTAACATCTGTAGTAGCCTCAGCTTTTTTAGCAGAAGCCTTTTTGCTCTTTGCTTCTTCTGCTTTCTTTGCAACTGTTTCTACCAGCTTAGTAGCTGCGTTAGCGGCCTTGTTAGCTGTAGCCTTTGTGTTTGTCTTTTTTGCCTTTGCCATTTTCATAATCTCCTCTCACAAAAAATATTAACAACGTTGAATCAATAATAGTCCCTTTAACATGCTAATGCAAGGTAGTAATCAAAAGGAAGGCTTGTCTACAACCGCTCAAACTCTTATCTGGTTCATGATTTTACCAATGCTGTCATGAAATACCAGATCCGCCTTTCCTTCCATTTTGGTCTTGCCCTTATTGATCATGACAAGGTATTTCCCATGATATATGTGCGCAAGTTGCGCAGCAGATCCGACTTCCAGAGATGTGCCTCCAATAATCAACAAATCCGCATATCTAATCCAGGCAACAGCCTGTTCATAATCATTTTGCGGAAGAAGTTCTCCATATAACGTTACATCAGGCCTGACCATCTTTCCGCAATTAGGACAATGTGGTATTTCTTCGGTGTTTTCAAAGATGAAGTCAGGGCCGTACTCTGTCCTGCAACTTACACAATAACTTCTAAGGGCACTTCCGTGAATCTCACTTACTTTTTTACTGCCAGCCTTATGATGGAGGCCGTCGATATTCTGAGTAATCACGCCATCAAGTTTGCCCTTTAACTCCATCTCAGCCAGTTTATAATGCGCATCGTTTGGCATTATTGTCCTGCAATCAAGATTCTTTCGGAAATAATCAAAAAATACTGCCGGTTTTTTATGGAGACAGTCGTAGCTAAGAAGATACTCCGGACGATATGCGCTAAATTTCTTATCTTTTCTATGATATAACCCATCCTTACTTCTAAAATCCGGGATTCCGCTCTCGGTAGAAACTCCAGCACCTCCCAGGAACACAATATGTTCCGAAGCACTGATCATATCATTAAGCGCCTCAATCTTCTGTTCATCCGTAAGGCCCTGGAAGAATCTTTCTTTTTCTTTAAGTGACGAAAAATCCGGTATCATCGATGTGTCCTTCTATTCTACTCAAGAATCAATTGTGGTTTAAAATCCAGATAATCTCCTGATACAAGCGAGTACTTTACACCATTATGCATCCCTTTATAGCTATCGTTAAACCTTTCTTTCCCATGGCAGTGGGCATATATTACCTGCTCTGCTCCATATGCCTCAGCCATAAGTGTGAATCTGCTTCTCTTTTCCCATAGAGATGTAGGCGGATAATGAAGAAACATGATGAATTTCTCATATCCTTCTCTTCTTGCAGCCTCAAAAGAATCTTTCTACCGGGAAGGTCCTCAATAAACTTCATGTCCTTTTCGCACTCTGACAGATTTCTGCCCCAACTGTGGTCTCCAACCAGTACCAAAGTATCCTCTTCAGTAAGGAGCTTGTTGCAATTCTTCTCTATTTTTCTTTCGTGATTTCTCCATACCTTCCCAAACATATCCATCTTTTTATCCGTCTGGAAGGAAAGATGAAGGTCTCCAAGAGCATATAGTGCCATTTCTTATTCCTTATTAGTTTTGCAAAAGGCGGCACCGGATGGTACCGCCTCTGCTCCAAAGCCCTCCTTGTAGGGCTTGCTTCTCAATTATAACATCGATGCTGACGCCAGAAATGCTCTTCTTTTTGATGCCCTGACTAGCACGTTATCATCACCATATGGCTGAT
>CAMVNV010000188.1 GCA_947168935.1 uncultured Butyrivibrio sp.
AGCGTTGATGGTGTCCTATGGAGTTATGTGCGGAATGGGTACATCTGCAGTAAGAGCTATTATCATGTTCAGTCTTCATATGATCGCTACTGTCATAGGCAGATCCTACGACATGCTTACAGGAATAGCTGTAGCTGCCATGCTCCTTATATTAGAGCAGCCACTTTACATATATCACAGCGGCTTTTTGATGAGCTTTGGCGCGGTGATAGGTATAGGTATGGTACTTCCAACTCTGTCTCATGGCCATAAGCTGGAATACAAGAAGCGAATGGATAAGCTTATAAGGGAGTCTAAAGAACTTGGGATAGTGGACTATCTGGCTATCGCCAGAGAGAAGGTTATAGAAAGCGTACGGTCAATAGTTAGTGCATCTGTTTCTGTATCCTCTGTATGTCTTCCTGTACAGATGAATACCTACTATACATTCCCGGTGTACTCTGTGTTTTTAAATATTCTGGTTCTTCCCTTTATGACTATCCTTCTGGGGCTTGGAATAATAGTCCTTATAAGCGGAAGCATTATGATGCAGGTAGCTCTTATTCCAGGCTTTTTGTGTCACATAATCCTTTCCATGTACAAGGGTATATGCGTTGGAAGCAGGCTCCTTCCTGGAAATACGTGGTATGCAGGGCATGCAGATGCATGGCAGGTAGTTGTGTATTATGTATTACTAATAACATTTTTAATATCGCATAAATATATATCCAAAAGAACTAAAGAAGTTGGAAATGAACCGGAAAATGAGCAAATTGGAAAATCTGTAACAGATAAAAGAAACAAAGAGTTTAAATTACTTGATTGGTTTACAACATATAAATTCCGAATTCCAATTTATATAATACCGATCATCGCAGTTTTCATCCTCTCGATTCGCATTCGTCCTGATCTTCGTATGACCTTCCTTCATGTAGGCCAGGGTGATGGAATAGTAATAGAGATGAATGATGTGACCTACCTTGTAGATGGTGGAAGCACATCCAAAAATGGTGTTGGCAAATATATACTGACTCCATACCTCAAATACGAAGGAATAGGCTATATAGATGCCTGCATCATAACCCATGAAGATAAAGACCATATCTCGGGAGTAATGGAACTTTTAGAAGCTATGCCGGATGGCGGGATACAGATAGGTAATCTTATCCTTCCTGACTGTGCTTTAGATAGCAGAGAAGATAGCTACAAAGAGCTTGAGGAAGCTGCTAGAAGCGCTGGTGTTCCTGTATCGTATATAAAAAGGGGAGATACTCTTTTTACAGGTAGTGATGATATCAGTATCAGCTGCATAGGCCCTGAACAAGGACTTAGGACAGAAGGAGCCAACGCACATTCTACTATTCTGTTCCTTAAATGCGGGGAGTTTACAAGCCTTCTGACAGGAGATGTGGAGGAGGAAGGTCTTAGCAGCCTTAATGAGTTTATGGAAAGCGATCCCTATACTTATTCGAACATCACGCTTTTAAAGGTTCCTCATCATGGGTCAAGATACACAACGGATGAGAGATTTCTTCAAATTCTTGATCCGGCATGTTCGATAATATCTGCGGGCAGTAACAATATGTATGGTCATCCTCATTATGAGGTTCTTGAAAGATTGCAGGATGTAGGTTCAGACTATTACATAACCTACGAGTGCGGCGCAATGACAGTTGACTGCGACGATGGCAGGAGTAAACTTAGAACCTTTATAGCACAATAAACGTGAAGGGACCCTTGTATTGTGGTAAGATAGTAAGGAATGCAAAGGATTTACAGGAGGCAACGATGCCGGCTAAGACATCAGAATTCAAAGCTAAACATAGTGAGATAGTTCAGGACATTAAGTCTGAGAATTTCAAACACTGCTATCTTGTATATGGTGAAGAGGCATATCTTCGTAATCAGGTCAGGGACGAGCTCAAGAAGGCTCTTCTTGGAAGCGGTGATTCCATGAATATGACCAAATACGATGGCAAGGATATAAATGTCGCTGAAGTAATCGATATGGCTGAGACGATGCCTTTTTTTGCAGAGAGGCGTGTCATAGTAATTGAAGAGTCAGGCCTTTGTAAAAGCGGATGCCCGGAACTTGCCGAGTACTTGAAAGCACCGTCAGAAACAGCTTATTTTCTCATAGTAGAAAGCAGCGTTGATAAGCGTAAGGATATGTATAAGGCGGCAAATGCCAGCGGCATCACTATTGAGTGTGATACTCCTGACATTGGCGATCTTAGGATGTGGGCAGCAAGAAGGCTTAAACTCAATGGTTTTAACGTTGCTGAGAGCACCCTTAACTTTTTCTTTGAAAGAGTTGGAACGGATATGTCCAATGCTTCCAATGAGCTTGAGAAGATCATCTGCTACTGTGATGGAAGAGATACTGTTACTGTGGCAGATGTTGACGCAGTATGCGCTAACTGGCTTTCAAATCAGATATTTGCCATGACAGATGCCATCGTCGAGCACAACCAGAAGAAGGCTATGGATCTGTATTATGATCTTTTGGCGCTTCGAGAACCGCCTCAGAAGATACTGGCTCTTATATTCAGGCAGTTCAATATAATGCTTCAGGTCAAAGAGATGGCAGACAATCACAAGGATAAAGGCGCTATTGCTTCAGCTGTTCACCTTGCCCCTTTTATAGTTGGTAAATATATTAACTGGGCAAGATCATATACAACTGACCAGCTAAAAAAGTGCCTTGAGCTATGCGTTGACAATGACGAAGCCTACAAGAGCGGCAAACTGGATGATGTGATAAGCGTTGAGATGATAATCGTAAAGTGCTCATCCAAGCCCAAATCAGCATAAATATCATTTGAATAAATTTCATTTTTTTGGAATTATAACCAAGGAGGACAAACATATGGAAAGACCTATGCCACAACAGATCTACAGACATTTTAAGGGGAATCTTTATCAGGTTCTTACTATTGCGATCCATTCGGAGACAAGAGAAGAACTTGTTATATATCAGGCTCTTTATGGAGATTTTAAAGTTTATGCTAGACCGCTTTCTATGTTTACAAGCCCTGTAGACAGACTTAAATATCCTGATGTTAAGCAGAAGATGAGATTTGAAAGAGTTGATCCTGCCACTCTTGAAGGCACTGGATCAGTTAATCCGCTTGGCATTAAACCTGCAGCCCAGTACACTGAACCTGCCACAAAGGTGGTAAAAGAGGAATCAGGTAATGAAACAGTCAGCAGTTCATTTGTTGTACGCCCTGAAAAGAAAGTTGAAGCAATCATCAATATTCAAAATGCACCTCATACTTTAGCTACGACAACTACTGCTACAGACTATCCAATGAGCGATTATATGACTAAGACAATAGAAGATGAAGCCGATGAGCTCAATCTTGATCCTAACGTTGTTGCCTTTCTTGACAGTGATTCTGCCAAGGCCAGGATTCAGATACTTGAGAAAATAAGACCTATCGTTACTGATGATATGATCGATATCATGGCTATGGCAATAGACGTAGAAGTTGAGCCTGGTGATGTGTATGACAGACTGGCAGACCTTAGAAACTGCCTCGATACAATCGCAAGATTCGAAACAGAAAGACTTCGCTAAAGGTACAATGTACTAGATACATCCTGTATCAGGTACATAGAAGTACATCCATGTACTTCTGTGCATGTACTAGATACATCCTGTATCAGGTACATTGAAGTACATCCATGTACTTCTGTGCATGTACTAGATACATCCTGTATCTGGTACATATAAAAAATAAAGCTCCCTGCATGATGATATGCTACCCCCAAGTAGGACATTGAAATATAAAACCTACTTGGGGGTATTT
>CAMVNV010000189.1 GCA_947168935.1 uncultured Butyrivibrio sp.
AATAGCAGTTACATCTCTTCCGGGACCAGCTGCATGTATCACAGCTCTAACTCTGTCCGGACTTCCTACAAGGCGCTTTTGCTTTGAAGGGTTCCTTCCGGGAAGTGATGATAAGAAGGGGAGAAAAGATATCCTTGAAGACCTTAAGGATGAGAGCCGTACAATGATAATCTATGAAGCTCCTCATCATTTAAAGGCTGCACTTGCAGATCTTTATGAAACTCTCGGCGACCGTAAAATGGCTATATGCAGGGAGCTTACCAAGAGATTTGAAGAGGTTATTCCTACAACACTAAAGGCTGCAATAGACTACTATAACGAGAACGATCCAAGAGGCGAATATGTTATGGTCATTGAGGGAAGAAGCCTTAGTGATCAGAAAAAAGAGAAGCAGCAGGAATGGCTTTCCATGTCCATAGAAGAGCACATGGACTATTATGAAAGCCAGGGTGTATCTCATAAAGATGCCATGAAAAAAGTGGCTCTGGACAGAGGTGTTCAGAAGCGTGAAATATATCAGGCTTTGATAAAAAAGTAAGAATTAGTATATATTGAAGTTTTATTTTAGAAATCCGCACTTGTTGCGGATTTCGTGCTATTATGGTTCGTGAATGATCTGGCAATGATCAGTTGATATTTGCATAAAATTTCAAAAATCATTGCAGAAGCAAAATGTAATAAAAGATATACTCAAAAACATAATTATTTTTCATAAGTATTTTCAACAGTTACTTTGATTAGCTTCAAAGTCGGAAGGAGAGGTATGTCAGAAAAACATGTAGCAAAATATCCTCCCATGGGCTGGAATTCATGGGACTGCTATGGTGCAAGTGTATGCGAGGAAGAGCTTCTTGGTAATGCAAAGTACATGGCAGAGAATTTAAAAGAGTACGGATGGGAGTACGTAGTATGTGACATTCAGTGGTCAGAGCCGACAGCAGATTCCTGTTGGTATCACAAGTTCGCTGAACTTAACATGGATGAGTATTCAAGACTTATCCCTGCTGAGAACAGATTCCCATCATCTAAAGGTGGACAGGGCTTTAAACCCATAGCTGATCAGATACATGATATGGGTCTTAAATTCGGTATCCACATCATGCGCGGAATCCCGCGTCAGGCAGTTCACAGAAACACTAAAATACTTGGAACAGATAAGACCGCAAGAGACATTGCACACCCAGCATCAATCTGCGTATGGAATACAGATATGTATGGCGTAGATGCAAATGTTGAAGGTGCACAGGCATATTATGATTCATTGTTTGAACTCTATGCACAGTGGGGCGTTGACTATGTTAAGGTTGATGACCTTGCAAGAGTTGACGTAGGACCTGACGCACCTGGAGCTGGTTTTTCAGAGATCACACTTATCAAAAATGCGATCGAGAAGTGTGGAAGACCTATGGTTCTTAGCCTTTCACCAGGACCAGCTAGAGTAGATCAGAAGGATTTCCTTTTAGAAAATGCCAACATGTGGCGTATGACAGATGATTTCTGGGATAAGTGGGAACTTCTCTATGGCATGTTTGAAAGAGCGCAGGCTTGGCAGGGAATTGGATGCAAGGATCACTGGCCGGACTGCGATATGCTTCCACTTGGTCATATCGGAGTTAGAACAACACCTGATAAGCGTGATGACAGAATGACCAACTTCACTCAGGATGAGCAGAGACTCCTTATGACACTCTGGTGCATATTCAGATCACCGCTTATGTTTGGCGGAGAGCTTCGTGACAATGATCCATTTACACTTTCTCTTCTCACTAACAAAAAGCTTCTTGAGATGCACCGCGATGGACGTAAGGCTCGTCAGATCTCAAGGAAAAAAGATATAGTAACATGGATGTCCAAGACCAAGGCAGGCAAGAAGTACCTTGCGATCTTTAACTTAAATGATGAAGTAAAAGAGACTAAGCTCAAATTCGAAGACTATGGTTTTAGTAAAGATGAAAAAGTTAAATGCACTGAGATCTGGTCAGGGAGAGAAGGAAGTCTTGAAAACGGCGATAAGATAGCTCTAAATCCACATGGATGCATGTGTTTTGAAATAGAAGAATAATGCGGATTTAGCTAATGTTTTTTATCAAAAATGCCGATATAAAATTTGGCGAATGTCCCTATAGAACGTTACCCCTTGCTAACGTTCCACATACTGAAAACAGTGAGAATTTAACAAAATTTTTACTTTGTATTTGGGATTTTTTGATGACATAGTCCTTAAACTCATGTATAATGACGGGTGTAGATTGGTAAATTTTTATCATTTAAATTTTTATCATAGTACAACAGCAAATTTTTAATTGTCCATAAAGGAGGCTTAAAAAATGAGCAATGTAGATTTAACACAGTACGGCATCACCGGAACAACAGAAGTAGTTTACAATCCTTCTTATGAGCTCCTCTTCGAGGAAGAGACTAAAGCAGGTCTTGAGGGATACGAAGTAGGTAAGAACACTGAGCTTGACACAGTTAACGTTATGACTGGTGTATTCACAGGACGTTCACCTAAAGATAAGTATATCGTTATGGATGAGAACTCTAAGGACACTGTATGGTGGACAACAGAGGGATACAAGAACGATAACCACCCTATGACAGAAGAGACATGGGCTACAGTAAAGGAAATCGCTAAGAAAGAGCTCTGCAACAAGAGACTTTTCGTAGTAGATGCATTCTGTGGTGCCAATGCAGATACAAGAATGGCAGTTCGTTTCATCGTTGAGGTTGCTTGGCAGGCTCACTTTGTAAAGAACATGTTCATCGTTCCTACAGACGAGGAACTTGCAAACTTCAAGCCTGATTTCGTTGTTTACAACGCTTCAAAGGCTAAGGTTGATAACTACAAAGAACTTGGACTTAACTCTGAGACATGTGTAGCATTCAACATCACATCAAGAGAGCAGGTTATCATCAACACATGGTACGGCGGAGAGATGAAGAAGGGTATGTTCTCAATGATGAACTACTACTTACCTCTTAAGGGCATTGCTTCTATGCACTGCTCAGCTAACTGCGATATGGACGGTAAGCACACAGCTATCTTCTTCGGTCTTTCAGGAACAGGTAAGACAACTCTTTCTACAGATCCTAAGAGACGCCTTATCGGTGATGATGAGCACGGTTGGGATGACAACGGTGTATTCAACTTCGAAGGTGGTTGCTACGCTAAGGTTATCGGTCTTGATAAAGAGTCTGAGCCTGATATCTACAACGCTATCAAGAGAAACGCTCTTCTTGAGAACGTAACTGTAGCAGATGACGGAAAGATCGACTTCGATGACAAGTCAGTTACAGAGAATACTCGTGTATCATATCCTATTTCACATATCAACAACATCGCTGCTGAGGTTAACAAGGTTTCTGCAGGTCCTGCAGCTGACAACGTAATCTTCCTTTCAGCTGATGCATTTGGAGTACTTCCTCCAGTATCTATCCTTACACCTGAGCAGACTCAGTACTACTTCCTGTCTGGTTTCACAGCTAAGCTTGCTGGTACAGAGAGAGGTATCACAGAGCCTACACCTACATTCTCTGCTTGCTTCGGTCAGGCATTCCTTGAGCTTCACCCAACAAAGTATGCTGAGGAGCTTGTTAAGAAGATGGAGAAGTCTGGAGCAAAGGCTTACCTTGTTAACACAGGTTGGAACGGAACTGGAAAGAGAATCACAATTAAGGATACAAGAGGTATCATCGATGCTATCCTTAACGGTG
>CAMVNV010000190.1 GCA_947168935.1 uncultured Butyrivibrio sp.
CGTATATCGCATTTATATGCATACCTTTAGGATTTGTCATTAAAGGTACGCCGTAAAATGCTCTATTTAAGATGCTATGTCCATCAATAAGTACAAGTTTACTCATAATTTCTTCATCTGGATGTAAATACTAGGATAAGAATGAAAATGACTGCAGCGATTGCCACCGCTTCCATGATATATATGACCATGTTAGCAATAGTTCGTTTCTTAATAGCTTTTTTAGTTTTTTCAATCTTAAGATCAAGTTCCTTATTAAGGTCAAAACTGTCACCGTCTTCAAGACGCAGCGTACCTTCTTTAATAAGATACTGAATCCTCAGCTCTTCTTTGCATGATTCGCATGTCTGCATATGTGCAAAGAATTCCTTTGCCTGTTTCTTATTCAGTTTATCATCCAGAAAATAAGGTATCCTGGTCTCAAAATCCTTACAGATCATATTTATTCTTCAACCGGTTTTTTTATTTCAATACAGAGCTCATCAAGCTGCTTTTGAGGAACAACATTTGGAGCCTGTGTCATTAGACAGCTTGCATCCTTAACCTTCGGGAAAGCTATAACATCTCTTATAGAATCCGCATGCATCAGCAGCATAACAAATCTGTCAAGTCCATATGCAAGTCCTGCATGAGGCGGTACACCATATCTGAACGCATCAAGAAGGAAGCCGAATCTTTCCTTAGCAGTCTCCTCAGAAAGTCCCAAGACTTCGAACATCTTTGACTGTATGTCAGCCTGATGTATACGAACAGAACCACCGCCTAGTTCTACTCCGTTCAAAACAATATCATAAGCTTTTGCTCTTACTCTTCCCGGGTCTGTATCAATGTACTGCCAGTCTTCATCCATGGGCATTGTAAATGGATGATGCATTGCAACGAATCTATCTTCCTCATCAGACCACTCTAAGAGAGGGAATTCTGTTATCCAGAGGAAATTGAACTGATTCTCATCATAGAGTTCAAGTTGTTTTCCGAGTTCAAGACGAAGCTGTCCTAAAACTGTCCATACAATCTTATTCTTGTCAGCAGCAAATAAAAGAAGATCTCCAGGCTCTCCGTTCATAGCCTTAACAAGTAAGTCAAGTTCTTCATCTGTCATAAACTTGGCAAATGATGATTTGTATGTGCCATCTTCATTTATGCAAAGATATGCGAGTCCTTTAGCACCGCTACCCTTTGCCATCTCAACAAGAGCATCAATCTTCTTTCTTGGCATTGCAGCCTGTCCTTTTACGTTGATTCCTCTTACTGAACCTTTATTTTCAAGTGCAGATGTAAATACGCCAAATCCGCAGTTTTTAACAACATCACTTACATCAACAAGTTCAAGGCCGAATCTTGTATCAGGCTTGTCTGAACCAAATCTGTCCATTGCTTCCTGCCATGTCATTCTTGGAAGAGGAAGTGTAACATCAAGGCCAATAGACTCTTTGCATACATGCTTGATAAGTCGTTCATTTACATCAAGCACATCTTCTACATCAACAAATGAAAGTTCCATATCAACCTGAGTAAATTCAGGCTGCCTGTCTGCTCTTAAATCCTCGTCTCTGAAACACTTAACGATCTGTATATATCTGTCATATCCAGAACACATAAGAAGCTGCTTAAACAGCTGAGGACTCTGTGGAAGAGTATAAAAACTGCCGGGATGAACACGAGAAGGTACAACATATTCTCTTGCGCCTTCTGGCGTTGATTTACCAAGCATTGGAGTCTCGATCTCAATAAAACCTTCTTTAGCCATAAATGCTCTTATCTCTGATGCAATCTTACTACGCATCATTATATTCTTCTGTAGATCAGGTCTTCTAAGATCAAGATATCTGTATTTGAGTCTAAGTTCCTCTTTGGTCTTTGAGTTTTCCTCAATGGGAAAAGGCAGTACATCAGACTGTGACAATACTCGTATCTGCTTTGCTCTGACTTCTATTTTACCTGTAGCAAGCTTGTCATTAACAGCTCCTGCCCTGTTTTCTACAGTTCCGACTACAGCTATTACATCTTCATTTCTGAGTTTGCTTGCTTTTTCAAATCCTTCAGAGCCTATATCATTTTCTTCAAATATGATCTGCAAGATCCCGCTTCTGTCTCTTAGATCAACAAATACAATACCGCCCTTGTTTCTCTGGGTTCCGACCCATCCCATGACGGTCACTTGTTGTCCTACATTACTTTCATTAAGTTCTGTGCATCTGTGGGTTCTTTTAAGTCCCACCATTGATTCTGCCATTTTTTCATTCTCCTTTATTACTAATTCCTTAAAGAATCAACGTAGAAGTCCTTAAAATCTGTATAACCCTGAGCTTCAAGTTGTTCTTTCTGGAATTTTTTATTTTTATTCATCCGGGAAACAAGTACAATATTTCCGTTTGCTCGCATTTGACTCGCTTCCTTCATAATATCGCTCATTCTTTCAGAAGGCATATTTTTTTCAACCAAAAATGCTATCTTCTTTCCTTCGTCAGGAATTTTGAAATCCTGTTCAAGCAGCAAAAGTACAATACGTTCAAATCCTATAGAAAAACCGCAGGCTGCTGTGTCCTGACCAGTAAACTTGCCAACCATCTTGTCATAACGTCCGCCACCACCGCAGCTTCCTCCGAACTCAGGTATTGCAATCTCAAATATTGTACCGGTATAATAACTCATTCCTCTTACTAATGTGGGATCAAATACCATATCAAACTGTGCAGCTTTGGCTGCCTCTACGCTGTTGATTATCTCATCGAGCCACACTTTGACCTCATTATCAAGACTCTCTCCAAGTGCATTTTTAATATATTCAAGTCCATCAGTTTTATGATCTTCAAGTCCTTTGAACAGATTGAGATATTTTTCTACGCTAGATAATTCGAATCCATGGGATATCAGATCTTCCTTAACACCATCAAGACCAATCTTGTCCATCTTATCCAGTATGATAAAGACTTCATCAAAACTATCTTCTTCAAATCCTGCGTATCTGGCCATAGCTTTAAGAATTCGTCTGTCGTTAATCCTTATCTCAAAATTCTTAAATCCGAGTTTTCCAAGACATGTGGTCGTAGCTGTGATAAGTTCTATCTCAGCTAAGTTTGTAGGTTCACCCAGTATATCTATATCACACTGATAAAACTGACGATATCTCCCTCTCTGTGGTCTGTCAGCTCTCCATACAGGCCCTATCTGAAGCGCTTTAAATGGGCTTGCGAGATTTGCATTGTTATTCGAATAGAATCTTACAAGTGGGACAGTAAGGTCATATCGCATTCCAAGATCGCTTAAATCGTTTTCACTTTGTGCAGTTGAAATGTCAAGCTTCTCTCCCCTTTTTAAAACCTTGAAGATGAGTTTTTCATTTTCTCCGCCTTGCTTGTTTGTCAGATTTTCAATATTCTCCATGCAAGGAGTTTCTATACCTGTGAATCCAAACTTTCTATATGTATCTTTAATAACACGTATAACGTAATCACGTATCTCCATTTCTCTAGGAAGTATATCCTTCATGCCTGTTACAGGCTTTTTTGATAATGCCATTTTCTATCTCCTGTTGCTTATTAATAATTGACCATAGTCTTATTTATTTTACTATTTTTGATATCATTATTCAATCAGCAAACTGTTTTAATTTAAATCGAGTAGGAGGGAGTGATTAGCTCCCGTCCTCTCACAGCACCGTACGAACC
>CAMVNV010000191.1 GCA_947168935.1 uncultured Butyrivibrio sp.
CAGCGAGATTGCTGCCTGGAGCAGTGCCAATGTTTCAGGAATCCCTCTTAATGATTTTTGTGAGATGAGAGGGCACTTCAGCCATGAAGAGTCCATGAAGCAGATCGCTGAAAACGTTAAGAACAGTGCCTACGAGATAATCGAGAAGAAGGGTGCGACCTACTACGGCATTGCAATGTCTGTACGCAGGATCTGCGAAGCAATAGTTCGTGATGAAAAGACTATTCTTCCTATTTCAAGCATACAGCATGATAATCATGGCATTTCCGATGTTGCGCTAAGCATGCCTGCAATAGTTGGTAAGGACGGCGTTGAGAGCACAGTGCCGATAAGCCTGAATGATGCAGAGACCAAGGCTTTGAAAGAATCTGCTGATACCCTTAAAAAGGTTATAGAAGAAGTATTATAAAAATATCTGCTTGTGTGATAAAAGTGTGACATAGCTGTTTGTATACTCTCTTATAGATGGTAACGATCAAGACTGCTTGATCAAATATGAAAACTGAGAGGAGATCACAATTATGACAGCTATGGCAATGGGAATGAAAGAACTTATTGCAAAGAAATCAGCTTACCTTGCAGGCGGTAGAGAAAATGCGTTATTCGCTAATGAATTTTCATCAGATTCTTCTAAAAGTAAGAGTAAGCCTGTAAAAAGTCATAGATGAATAGCTATATCAAAATCATACCGTAATTATTTTTACACCTCTTTCTACAATGGAAGAGGTGTATTATATTAATAGTGTAGGCAATTTAATGGTATGCAAGCGGAGGGCTAAGGTATGAAGGTTATAGTATTGAGTGGTTCTCTCAAGGAAAAGCATATTGAGAAGATTAAAAAGTTTTCAGAAGATATTGGTACAGAAGTATGTTTTGCAAAAAATGAGTCAGAAATACCTGAGAACTTTACAGATGCAGAAGTTGTGTATGGTTTTGGCATGAATATTGCAAAGACAAGCAAGTCTTTAAAGTGGCTGTGTGTTCCATCTGCGGGGGTAGACTATCTCATGAAGCCGGGAACATTTGCAAATGAAGACTGTATCCTTACAAATTCATCTGGTGCTTATGGAGTGACAATATCAGAGCATATAATTGCAGTTTCACTTATGATGATGAGAAAACTGACACTCGTTTTTGAGGAATCACTTCAGGGAAAATGGGGATCACCAAGGCCTCAAAGATCGCTAAAAAACTGCAGGATCACAGCGCTTGGTACAGGTGATATAGGTAGCTGTTTTGCTAAAAGAGTAAGAGCCTTCGAACCTGCCAGCATCACGGGAGTTAACAGAAGCGGAAAAAGTGGAGATACTTTTTTTGACAAAGTAGTCAGCATAGATAAGCTTGAAGAAGTCCTGCCTGATACAGATCTTCTTGTTATGAGTCTTCCGGATACAGATAAGACCAAAGGAATCCTTTCCAGAAAAAGAATGGAGCTTCTTCCCAAAGGAGCTTATATAGTTAATGTTGGACGTGGTACAGCGATTGATGAAGAAGCATTGGCAGATCTGCTTGATGCAGAACATCTTGCGGGAGCAGCTCTTGATGTATTTCAAAGTGAACCGCTTCCTTCAGACAGCAGACTGTGGAATACCAGGAACCTTCTTATCACGCCTCATGTTGCAGGTACGTTTTCACTAGATTATACCCTTGATAGGAATGTTGACCTGTTTCTTGAAGATCTCAACAATTATGCACAGGGACGTCCCTTATCCAATTACGTTGACAGGAAGAGGGGATATTAAAACACATACAGTAAAATCTTTAAGGAGGATATAAGAGTATATGGTTAACGTTGCAGGAAAATGGGCACTTATAACAGGTGCCAGCAGAGGAATCGGATTTGGCGCATCAAATTTCCATGGAATGACACTGGAACAGGCTGTTGATCACGCAGAAAAAAACATCCCTGTTTACCTGGGATCGTTTGAGTGATGAAATTAGGTTTTCACGATCGGAGAAAATGCTGACAGCATCTTCTTAGTTATATTTGTAACTTCACTAATAGGAATGTCACCAAATTCTCCTGTAAGCCAGTCAATATAAGAATAAGTAATACATACAGCAACCAGATCCGCGATTATGAGCCTGTCTGTCTGGGATTCATAGTTTTCCTGCTTCAGGTTCTCGCGGACAAGCTGGCTGATAGCATTCTTAAAACCAGACCTGAACAGGGCTATGTTAATATTACTATCATCTGCAACAAGTCTGTAGAAATCAATCTCTTTGAGCATTAGTTCGTTAAGAACTTCAAAAAGTCTGTCGATGTCGAATTTATCCTCTTTGGATACGGCATCGACAATTTCTGTTTCTATGTCATCACAAAGTTCAATAAAAATATCTTCTATTGACTCATAATGAGAATAGAAGGTCATACGGTTAATATCAGCTCTATTAGCTATCTCAGAGACAGTCAGCTTGTCATAACCCTTCTCCATAACAAGGTCTATGAAAGCACGCCTGATCTCTTTTTTGATCTTCTTAAATCTTCTGTCGTCAGATGTCTTATACATATGATTTCCCCATCAAATATCGGTAAAGTGATAATTAATTGTCATTAATTATAGTTTTGCTCATTGCGCTTTGACTGTCAATAGATTATATTAGACATATAAGTTGCAAGCAATTTAATTGCGCATACCAAAGGAGAGAACATTATGGTTCAGATTATAGTTGCATTTGCAGTAGGTTTATGTATTGGAACTCACAAAAGAGTTATTAAGTCACTTATAACAGGAAGCCCAATGCCTAAGGCTCCAAAGTGGCACTGCTGGGTAAAAAAAGAGAATCGTTTGTCCTGAATATGTATTGTTAAGAGCACAGGATTTATAATGAAATAGTATAAAAAAAACAATTTGATAAGGAGGATAAGTAATGACAAAGATCGAATTTTTAAAGGCACTGGCAACAGGTTGGTTTGGTAATTCACAGCAGCATTCTATTCATGCACAGCTTTTAAAGGCTCGTGGTCTTGGTAAGCTGGCTGAGAAGATAATGGCTGAGTCTGATGAAGAGTGGGATGAAGCTAAAAAGGTCAATGCTCGTCTTATTGAACTGGGCGAAACTCCAGTTGTTGCGATTCAGGAATATCCTATTATCACAGATATCAAGGAAATGTTAGAATATGACTGCAAGGAATCTGCAGAGGCACTTCCTGCAATGAGCAAAGCTCTTGCACTTTTTGACGATGACTATGTAACAAGACATATGATAGAAGAGTTCATAGTTGATGAACAGGCTCATTACAACTGGGTTAAAGGTCATCTGTGCCTGATCGAGCAGATCGGTCTTGAAAACTACATGATCGAGATGATCGGAGATTAAGAATAGGAAAAGGCTATGATAGTTTATTTTTCCGGAACAGGCAATTCACTTTACGTGGCCCAAAGTCTGCTGGATACTGATGAAAAGCTTGGCTTTGTTTTTCCTGTATATTTTTACACTGTTCCGTCAATGCTTTTCTACCAGATCCAGAGCGTAGAAATGGCTAAGGACGAGTGCTGTAAGTGCAGTGCCTGAATCAACAGATGTCCTGTAAAAGCCATACATTCTTGAACATAAAGTTCAAGAATGCAGCAATAGAGTAGGTTGAGTTCG
>CAMVNV010000192.1 GCA_947168935.1 uncultured Butyrivibrio sp.
TGATAGATATGTACATTACAGCTTTCTGTTGGAACAGTACCAACTTCAAAGTACTCTGTTCCAAGACTTCCATCGCAAAGACCAGAAGTAGGAAGGAGTCCTGAATCCTTACATACCGTTGCGGTTGTAATTCCGCTTGGTACCTGGAAGGTAGCAGATGGAAGATCTTCGTGAATCTGTGACATTACCTTGCGCCAGAGAGTTTTTGCAAGGTGAGTCTCTTCTGAAGTGGAAAGATCTTCGTTGTTATCATATCCTGCCCAGCATGTAGCAGTGTAGTAGTTAGTAAAGCCGCAAAGCCATACGTCGTTTTCATCAGATGTAGTACCTGTCTTAGCAGCGATCGCTGTGCCGCCGAAGTTAACAGCTGTACCTGTACCTGAAGTTACAACATCCTGCATGGCACTTGTAAGAAGGAATGCAGTAGTCTCTTTAAGAACCTGCTCGCCTTCAATTGCAGTATTATCGATAATTACATTACCATCGTGGTCTACTATTTTTGTAAAAAGCTTAGGCTTAATATAGTAACCGCCATTTGCGATAGTAGCATAAGCTGAGTTAATCTCGATATTCTTTACACCGTAGGTGATGCCACCAAGACACAGTGTCTGCTGAATATCTGAGAATACCTTACCATTACGCTCTTCACGCTCAACAAGTGTTGTGATGTGGAACTTATTTACAAGGTAGTCATAACCAAGCTGAGGAGTGATTAGAGTCATGAGCTTAACAGTTACAACGTTCATGGAATCACGGATACCTTCTCGTACTGTGGATAGACCGCGATATCCATTGTACCAGTTTCTTACAGGAGTTCCGTTAGTGTAGGTAAATGGAGCATCGTTGATAACTGTAGCAAGAGTATAGCCTGCACTGTCAAGAGCAGGAGCATAACAGGATAATACCTTAAATGCTGATCCAGGCTGTCTCTTAACGTCTGTTGCTCTGTTAAGGGTTCTGCTTGCTGTCTTAGTTCCTCGTCCGCCTTCCATTGCTACGATATATCCGGTAGCCTGATCTTCGATGGTTAGTGATACCTGAGGCTGAGGAGTGAGAGTATATTTTTCATCAATAATGGTATCAGTTTCAGTAACGACAGCTTCTTTGTACTGTTCGATAGCTTCTTCTGCAGCTTCTGTAGAAGAGAAGGTCAGGTCAAAGGATCTGTTGGATTCTTTGAAGTAGGTCTCCATCATCTCATCGCTATAGTTAACATAATCACCCGACGCTGTCTTAACAGTAAGAGCATAGTCCAAAAGATAACTTGTATTAGCAGGGAAGTTAGATTCATCCTGGAAAACTTCATCACAGATTCCCTGAATATGAGGATCCATTGTTGAATAGATCTTAAGACCGCCGCTGTACAGAAGTGAGTAAGCCTGAGTCTCTGTATAGCCTGCTTCTACTAAAGCGTTAAGTACTTCATCTGTAAGAGCATCAACAAAGTAGGAGTTTACTGTGTTATCTTCTGTTTCTGAATCTACAACCTGAATTCTTGAATATGGGTCATCAGCCATGGCTTCATCATACTGAGCCTGGGTTATGAACTCGAATTCAAGCATGTTGTCGAGAACTTTTTTACGTCTCTCAGCATTTTTATCAGGGTGAGTGATCGGGTTGAATTTACTCGGGTTCTGAGTGATACCTGCGATAACAGCGCACTCTGAAAGAGTCAGTTCACTTACTGATTTGTTGAAATAACGAAGTGATGCTGCCTGAACACCAAGAGTGTTCTGACCAAGGTTAATGGTATTCATGTAGTTAAGAAGAATATCTTCCTTGGACATTGTCTTTTCAAGCTGGATCGCAAGGTACTGCTCCTGGATCTTACGCTTGAACTTTGCTACAAGTGTGTCCTCTTCTGTCCATCCTGTAAAGACATTGTTCTTGATGAGCTGCTGAGTGATGGTTGAAGCTCCTTCTGAGAAATGGCCTGATGTTGCAGCAACATATCCTGCACGAATGATACCCTGAATATCAATTCCGTTATGATCATAAAAACGGGCATCCTCGATCGCGACGAATGCATTCTGAAGATCCTTAGGTACCATATCCAGTGTGACAGGAATACGGTTTGAGTCTGTTGATACGAGCTTGGCAATCTGATTGCCTTCTGAATCATATACAAAAGTACTGAATCCGGAAGGAGTTACATCGATATTGCTTATATCAGGAGATGAATCAATAATACCCTGAAAGGCTCCGATTCCGGCGCTTATAAGCAGTATAACTACAGAAAGTACAGCCAAAAGGAACAACTTGAATGATGTAGTTGCGAACTTTTTGCCCCATCGGCCTGTTCCATTTCGAAGCGCAGTTTCTTGCTTTCTGACGCCTTCTTTACTATAATTCATAACATTTGCCTCCAATTTATCAGTCTATTATAGCAAAAATAGGCGCTCGAATAAAGAAGTTCAGCTTAAAGTTCACAATTTAGGGCAATTTGGTGATTTTTGGATATACATAAACCCTTATATACAAAAATATTATTGTATTTAAACCTTGTTTTATCATGTTGTGTTCGTTTACTATATTTTTATGATTAAAAATGACGAAACAGAAAAATCCTACAAAATAATAGTTGAAGGCGGAAGCGATGAGATTGAGATTAAAAAGTCCCGCTTCATAGGGCAGGCTTTCCCAATAGAAAGTGCCAAGGATGCAGAAGATATCATTAAGTCTGTGGAAAAAAAGTACTGGGATGCCCGCCATAACTGCTATGCATATATCCTAGGATCATCCAGTGAAGTGCAGCGCTTTTCAGATAATGGTGAGCCTTCGGGAACAGCAGGTAAACCCATTCTTGAAGTCCTTCAGGGGGCAGAGATCACTAATACCCTTATTGTGGTAACAAGATATTTTGGAGGAACACTTCTTGGAACCGGCGGACTTGTAAGAGCTTATACACAGGCTGCTCAGGCAGCTATAGCAGCATCAAAGACAGCTGTAATGACCTATGGACAGAAGATAACATTTAGTATCGGATACGATATGGTAGACAGGATCCAGCACACCTTCGGGCAGATGGAGATACCTCTTGATAATCCTGTATATGGAACTGATGTTAGCTATGACATAGTCGTAAGCGCTGGGGAAGCTGGGAGTGTCATTACTAAGATAACTGAGATCACTAGTGGAAGGGCAGTTATCGTAGAAGGAGATAAAGGATTTTTCCCGATATGATCATAGAATCCGCTTTTATAGATCAGGTAATTTTTGAATTAGAAATAATTCATACAACATAATTAACACAGCAATAATAAAAGCCATCGACGAATGTCGATGGCTTTTTTAAGTGACTTATCACGTATTATTTCTTGTTTTTAAATCCTGCTCTCTTACGCATTGTAGGATCAAGGATTCTCTTACGAACACGAAGTGTTGTAGGTGTAACCTCAAGAAGCTCGTCTGTATCGATGAACTCGATTGCTTCCTCAAGAGACATAACCTTAGGTGGAACAAGACGAAGAGCTTCATCTGATGAAGATGTACGTGTGT
>CAMVNV010000193.1 GCA_947168935.1 uncultured Butyrivibrio sp.
CTTAGCGCCAACAACTGCAGCGATCATGGATACGATATCGACTTTCTGCTTGTCAGTTACAGTTGAAACCCAGCCCGAAGTTCCGGAATAGATATGTGTTTCGCCAGGTTTGATGCAGCCTGCGCCAACTCCGATGAGAGTAGCATCACCGCCTCCGCCAAAAACGCGAGTATCTTCAGACAGACCCAGCTCAAGAGCTGCCTTTGGAGTCAAAAATCCTACTTCATCAATACAGTCAATGATCTCGGGCAGATGGTCCATTCTTACGCCGTAAGTTTTGCAAAGGGAACGGTTCCAGCAGTTCTTGCCATTTCTTGTATCATAGAGGAAAGTCGCATAAGCGCTATCCCTTGTCATGATCATTCTGCCAGTTGCCCTGCTGATCAGATATTCTTTTACGTCAAGCCATTTATGGATTTTTTTGTAGATCTCTGGCTCATGCTCACGGACCCAGATGTATTTCCAGATAGGATCCTTAACGCTTGTGGGCGCAGCCATAGTAATAGAAAGGCTCTTTAGAAGCTTTTCAGCTCCAAGACCGGATATTTTAAGCCCAGTTCCTCCGAACTTTTCAAAAACGTCTTCGGCACGCTGGTCCATGTAGCTCATAGGGCGTCTTAGTGCTTTTCCCTCCTTATCTACAAGAACTAGACCCTGCATCTGTGAGCAGAAGCTTATTCCCTGGATTTCAGAAGGCGAAACACCCGATTTTGCCATGAGCTCGCGAGTGGTAGAACACATAGCATCCCACCATTCATCGGCATCCTGTTCGGCACCACCATTTTCAAGAATGTAGAGCTTGTATGAAGCGTAGACTCCGCATAGAAATTTGACTTTACCATTAAGTGAAAAAAGGCAGGTTTTTACCCCAGTCGTCCCTATATCGTAAGCGATGACATATCCCATGATTCTCCCCCATTGATCAGAAACTGAAAAATAACCGAATCACTAATTCACACTTATACTATTACCTTAAGGTGTCTGAAAGCCTGTGTCAATGGGAATTATATATACTAATTATATACAAACATAGATAAATACTGTATATCGCGCTTTATGGCGTGTTGTATACAGCATATTTCTTGGATATAATGATGAAAAAAAAGAATTTTGCAAGGGGGAGAATATGGCAGAAATAGTTAGGATTGATGACAATACCTGGAGATTTGAAGATGGCTTCGTAAGGTTCTTTTTACTGGTTGGTGGTAATAAAGCCGCATTGATCGACAGCGGTGTAAACTGCCCGGATGCTTTGGATCTTGCAAAGGCACTTACCGATAAGCCCATTATGCTCATCAACACTCATGGTGATGGCGATCACACATCAGGCACCAGCAGCTTTTCCCAGATACATATTCACCCTTTGGATTATACCAAATGTGAAGTAAACACAAGATATCCGGGAACAGAACTTGCTGAGATCCATGATGGAGATGTCATCGAACTAGGCAACAGACCTCTTAAGATCATCCACATCCCCGGCCACACCAGCGGAAGCGTAGCGATTCTGGATAGTAATAATAGAGTTCTGATAGCAGGAGATTCAGTTCAAAAGGGACATATCTACATGTTCGGTCAAAAGCGTGAGCCTGATAAGTTCGAGGCTTCTCTTGATAAACTCATATCTATAAATGGCGATTATGATACTATTTATGCTTCCCACGATGAATTTAAGCTTCCCAAGGATTATGTATGTAAGGTAAAAGAGGACTGGCTTAAGGTTATGAGCGGATCTGCGCCTTACGAAATAGTGGATCTGTTTGGCAATAAGGTTAGGTCGTATACGCTTGATAACTGCGGATTTTATATGGAGGATTTATAAGATTAGTGGATCTTGAGTTTGGGAAAATTATTTTTATAGAAATGCTTATCCTCTTTGCAAGCAAGGAAGGCTACATAAACGCTGATGATTTCCTGAAATTTGCATATGCCCACATAGAAGAGTATGAGCGAATATTAGATGAAGAAACATATCTAAGCCTGTTATCAGCAAATACTTCCAATAAGGAATCTATAAATGAACTTATAAGTAAACTAAGCACCTTTATCTCTAAAAACTACGCAGGCCCTGCTGATGAAATAGCTAACGATGCATATGTTGAGAGAGTGGCTGGATCGGAAAGAACAGATGACGTAGCAAGATGTATACGAAAACTATACATAAGACGCGATAAAGCTCAAATGGATCTAAAGGAGGTTACTTCAAGAGATGATCTCATCAAACTTATCAAGCAGACTATAACTCTGCCATCCTGGTGCGGGAATGGATGGGATGCCATGAATGACATTTTTGGAGCAGGAGACTTCCCTATTGTTTTGGAAGTTAAGAACATGGATGTACTGGAAAAAAGGCTCCCCGAAGATACCCAAATTTTCAAAAAACTCCTTAGCAAATACACTCCGGATTACTGCAGGGTTAAATATGTTGACTCCGACGTAACGTAATAGTTTAAAGTTTTGGATTAGAGATTCTAAGATTTATTATTAGAATCAGTGCTGTACGTTTTCGTCGAAGGAGGAAATATTATGATGACAGTTAATGAAGTAAGCAAGCTCACTGGCGTGAGTGTCAGAACGCTTCAGTACTATGACAGGATTGGACTTTTAAGACCCGCCAAGTATTCAGAGGCAGGCTATAGATTATATAACGATGATCAGCTTGAAAAGCTACAGCAGATACTTCTTTTTAAGGCGCTGGAGTTCCCCCTTAAGGACATAGCCGACATCGTCAATAGTACAGATTTTGACAAGACCAAAGCCCTGGAGCAGCAGATAGAGCTTCTTACTTTGAAAAAAGAACACATAGAAAACCTTATTATGCTTGCAAAAGGAATGAAGGCAAGAGGCGTTCGAAAGCTTAACTTTACAGCATTTGATACCAAGAAGCTGGATGATTATTATAAACGTGCCAAGGATCAGTGGAAAAAGACTCCCCAGTACGAGGAATTCTCAAAAAAAAGTGCGAAGTGGACCAAAGATGATGAGAACACCCTTATGGAGAGTCTCATGCAGATCTTCGTGAAGTTCGGTCAGTTAAAAGATCTTGATCCCGCCTGCAAAGTAGTACAGGACCAGGTCAAAGCCTATCAGATATTTATTACCAATAATATGTATAATTGTACAAATGAATGTATTTATCCATTTACGGGTGAGTGGGGATATATCTAGGTTGTCAAGGGGACGGTTCT
>CAMVNV010000194.1 GCA_947168935.1 uncultured Butyrivibrio sp.
GCCAGGTGGTGTGAGAGGTCGGCTACTCACTTGATGGGTAGCCTCCTACTCGATTGTGCTGTAACACACGTAAATACGGCTGTTTATAGATAAAATATCAGTCGTCTTCGCGTTCGAATGTTACCTTAACATTATCATCCATACCAAGATCACTAAAGTCAAGTTTGCCCTTAAGCTCGCCATCTTCGAAAGTAAAAGTCATGTCATCTCCTGCGAAGTCTTCAAGAGTGATTTCATCACCATCTATTTCATAGTCGCCAGATTCTTTTTGCGTTGTATCAGCAATACTTCCCTCATCAAAGTATGCATCATAATAATCTTCTACTGAATCATAGCCGAGCATTTCCCATATTGAGGAATAACCAGATGACTCAATAAATTCATCAACTGTCATAGTGTCATAGAGATTGTCCTCAATTAGTGAGAGAATAAAAGTTTCTAGGTTTTCACACATGAATTCCTTATAATCTTTTTCTAATTGCTCTTTATCTGCTTTGAAAGTGTACTCGCCATCTGAAAGTTCAAGCTCCATGCTTAAAGAAATAGAACCATTCCAATCAAAGTCATCACAGCCATGATTTTTTTTGATGTAATCATTCAGTCTTTCTTCTAAAGCATCAGTGAGATCCACCTCTGCGACATAAGTTCCCTCGATTTTTTTGCCACAACCAGCCAGAGAAAGGACCATAACTGTAGTCATAGCAAGTGCTGCTAATTTTTTCTTCATTTAATTTTCCTCCAAATAAAACTTAAAATTTTAGAACAACCGCGTTATCTTAACATATTGGCTATAAAAAAGCTACATCTATATATAGGTTTTTTGCGCCTTGACACCCTACCTTTAATTTGCTAAAACATATACTGTTGTAAACTCCACTAAATGCAAAAGATACGATAGATGTCTTGATTGTGAAGCAGACATTTATCGTTTTTGTATGTGTAAGGGAAAAGAGGATAAAGTGATGGAAAAGTATGAGTTTTTGAAGGATCTTGCGATCATTTTGTTATCAGCAAAGTTTTTTGGCCTTGTAGCTAAGAAATTCAAGGCGCCGCAGGTAGTAGGTGAGATCATTGCCGGTCTTATCATAGGTGGATGCCTTCTTGGAATAGTAGAAGAGTCAGCTTTTATCTCAGGAATTGCTGAGATTGGCGTTATTATGCTCATGTTTGAGGCTGGTCTTGGTACAAACATGAAGAAGCTTAAGGAGACAGGTGTTAAGGCTACGATCATAGCCTGTGCAGGTGTTTTTATTCCGCTTATACTTGGCGCTTTATTATATATGAGCTTTTACGGATTTGCTGCTTACGGCACAGAGGAGTTCACTAAAGCTCTTTTTATAGGAACGATCATGACAGCTACAAGCGTAAGTATCACTGTAGCAGCTCTTAAGGAGATGGGTAAGCTCTCAGGAACTATAGGAACTACCATCATGAGCGCAGCCATCATCGATGACGTTATCGGTATCATCGTTCTTACAATGGTCCTTGGTCTTCGTGACACCAGCCAGAATGCAGGAATTGTTATTGTTAAGTCTGTTCTTTTCTTTGCTCTGGCAGCTGTGACTGGATTTATTGTATATAAGGTGTTTGCTTGGCTTGATACAAGATATGAGCACACAAGAAGAATTACTATTGCCAGCCTTGCATACTGTCTTGCCATGGCTTATATTGCTGAGAAATATTTCGGAATCGCAGATATCACAGGTGCTTATGTTGCAGGTATCGTTCTTTGTAACCTTTCTGACGCAACCTATATCGAGCGCCGCGTAGATATCAGCTCTTACCTTGTATTTGCCCCTGTATTTTTTGCAGGAATAGGTCTTAAGACAAGCTTTGAGTCTATGGATGGTACACTCCTTGTGTTCTCCATTGCATTTGTACTTGTTGCACTTCTGGGAAAAGTTATTGGATGCGGACTTGTATCTAAAGCCCTTAAATTTAACTGGTCAGATTCTCTTAAGATTGGTATTGGAATGATGACAAGAGGCGAGGTTGCGCTTATCGTAACCAACAAGGGTCTTGATGCAGGAGTTATATCAAATGAATACTTTTCTGCAGTAATACTACTTATAATCATCAGCTCTATTTCAACACCTCTTCTTCTGAAGATGCTCTACAACAGGGATGAAAAGAGGGCTTGAGCTTAAAGAGTTATTTTAAGGCGTTAAGTTATTTTGTGTCTTGTAAAGTCCTTTTCTACAATGTTATCATTGGTATATAAGTGTTTGTTTTCAATTTGATAAGGCTTGGTTTTATATAAAGCAGGTAGTGACTAAAGGCTTATAAATGGCAAGTTATAAGCTTTTGGTTCATCAAAGAAAGGAGACAGGCTATGAAGTACGTATGTCAGGTATGTGGATACATATATGACGAAGAAAAGGAAGGCGTTCCTTTTGATCAGCTGCCGGACGACTGGACTTGCCCGTGTTGTCATCAGCCGAAATCGAAGTTTAAAGTAGTTGTGGAAGAAGGAGATAAAAACATGGCTAATACTAATCCATACGCAGGAACACAAACAGAAAAGAACCTTGAAACAGCATTTGCAGGTGAATCTCAGGCAAGAAATAAATACACTTACTTTGCATCTGTTGCAAAGAAGGAAGGCTATGAGCAGATCGCAGCTCTTTTCTTAAAGACAGCAGATAATGAAAAAGAGCATGCTAAGATGTGGTTCAAAGAGCTCAAGGGCATCGGCGATACCAAGGCTAATCTTGCAGCAGCTGCTGATGGCGAGAACTATGAGTGGACAGATATGTATGAAGGCTTCGCTAAGACAGCTGAAGAAGAGGGCTTTAAAGAACTCGCTGCTAAGTTCCGTATGGTAGGTGAGATCGAGAAGCATCACGAAGAGAGATATCGTGCACTTCTTAAGAATGTTGAGACAGCTAAGGTATTCGAGAAGAGTGAAGTCAAGGTTTGGGAGTGCCGTAACTGCGGTCATATCGTAGTTGGTACTAAGGCTCCTGAGGTATGTCCTGTATGTAATCACCCTCAGTCATACTTCGAAGTACATGAAGAGAATTATTAATAAATTTTGTTATAAAATCCAAAACTTCCGGGAATGCAAACCCGGAAGTTTTTTTGTAGTGCGCCCGACGGCGCACGCTTCTAATGGGTGAAAGTCCCTAGCCCG
>CAMVNV010000195.1 GCA_947168935.1 uncultured Butyrivibrio sp.
CATGGGCTTCGTTGTAAAGTCTGCGGTATTCTTTTGCGCATCCCTTAACTTCAGCCATATATCCTTTTTCACACATGAGTTTCAAGAAATTCAGAAGATAAGGCCACATGTCAGCTCCAAACGCTTCGTCCAGGAGCCTGACTCTGTCATCCTTACTGATACTGGGTTCTGAAAGGAGCTTTACATACTGGGGATTCTCTTTCATAAGAGAAAGCACAGTTCCAAGCTGATCCAGAACCAGATCCGTCTGATTCTCTTCCGAAGCAAGCTCATATAAGCTTCCACCATATTTCTTGGCTGTTTCGGTCATCATATAGACGTATCTCCAACATTCTGAATGAATTCGTCAACTAGGTTCTCATGATCCTTTTCGTTGATTTCGCGGCCGATAACCTTTGACGCGATGCTCATAGCCATAGAACCGATCTCATCCTTGGCATCATTTATCGCACGTTTTTTCTGCTGTTCAATATCGTTCTCTGCCTGTCTCTTGATAGAGGCTGCTTCTGACTGGGCATCTGCAACGATCTTTTCACTTCTCTTAGTTGCAGTACTTGTAGCTTCCTTAACGATACGATCCGCTTCATCGTTGGCCCTTGAAAGGCTTGTCTCGTACTGCTCTTTAAGATCAAGCGCTTTGGCCTTAGCTTCCTCAGCTTCCTTGAGAGGCTGATCTACAAGCCCCTGGCGCTTAGCCAGGATGTCCATTACAGGTTTGTACAGGAACTTTTTGAACAAAAGAATCTGAATACCCAGGTTGATCAGCTGAACAACAATCGTCTGCCAGTCCAGCGAAACCAATAAATTATATGTTGCTTCCATGGTATTCTCCTTTTCTGAGTTTAAGTATCCTCGCTCCTGCCTCTAAATTAAAGGTTTGAAAGGAAAAGACCAGGTGCTACGAAGATCAGAAGAAGACCGGTAACGAAACCATAAATACCTGTTGTCTCTGAAAGAGCGACACCGAGGATAAGTGTTGATCTGATCTCTCCGGAAGCTTCCGGCTGACGAGCGATAGATGAAACTGCTGCTGCTGCCGCATTACCTTCACCAATACCAGGACCTATACCTGCTATAAGAGCAAGTCCTGCTCCAATGCCACATCCTGCAAGTGCGATACCTTTTGCTAATACTGTTAAATCCATATTTAATTCCTCCTAAGAATTATTGTTGCTGCTTAATCGCTTTTTTAGGCTTCATTAATTATTCTGATGCCTGTTTAATGAAAATACATGTCAGTGTACAGAAGATAAACGGCTGGATCAATCCACTGAACCAGTCAAAGTAAAGTGATGTGACTGCAGGTAAACCGATCTCGAGAATCGGAATATGAGCTGCGAGCCAACCTCCAACTACAGGGATAAGTCCCAGCAGCGCGGCACTTGCAAGTCCAAGTGCTGAATAGATCAGGGTTCCGATAACCATACCAGAAAGTATGTTGCCGAAGTGACGGCAGGCCATAGAGATAGGTGTGGAGAATTCACTGATGATATTCATTGGAAGCATAACCGGCATTGGATCCAGATATCCCTTAAGATATCCACCGATTCCATTAGCCTTAATCTTATGCTTGGTAATGAGTATCAATACAATGATAGCCCATCCGGCCTCTGTTGCCAGGTCAGCAGTCGGACTCCAGCATCCGCCCACAAGACTTATCATGTTACTGATAATGGCTGTTCCGAACAGCGCCCCAATAAAGGGAATGTAATAGTCGAATTTATCGCCCATATTGCCTCTTACGAAATTGTTAAGAAGCTCGACTATCCACTCTGCGATCGCCTGTCTCTTGCTTATGCCGGTTACTTTCAGATTTCTGCCAAGTATCCAGCAAAGAAACGACAGTACGATCAGAACTATCCAGCCCATGATCATTGTCTGCGTGATGTGGATTTCCCCAATCGGCGAGTCTTCTATTATCGTATAGATCCTCGCGCCATGAAGATTAATGTCCATAAATCAGGATTCACCTCCTTTTACTCCGGCCGTAGAATCTACATTCTGTGTGAGATTCAGCTTACCGGTTATTCTTAAAATATAAATAGCTATTTTAGGAAAAAGAAGCGGCACGAGACCGCCTATTGTATGAATAAACGGTACCAAAATAGCAGCTACCATCCATAAGAGCTGGAGTCCCATTCTCAGGGTGTAGCCTTTTTGTACGCCTCTTCTTACTTCTGCACCTCCGTTCTGTGCATTGTCAAGCGATCTTTGGAGAGAAACAGCCATCCAGATAAAGCAGATCATTCCAACAAGAGTACCGCCTACTGCACCGATAATAAATGTTGCATCAAATGAATAGAGGCCAGTTAAAGAAATAAGAAAACCGACCACAATCTCAATGACGCACAAAATCCCGCAACCGGCAAAAACGCCTTTTACGAATCCTTTGATATCATCATCTAAATGCATGAAACTTTCCTCCCCTTAAAATGTCCTCTTGAATCTGTCTAAAGTAAGTGTCCACATTATATATTTTCGGCTAAAAAGCCTATTTTAGTAATGTTTGGAAAAAGAATGACTTTTTGGTTTGTTTTTGTCTGGTCTCTTCTGACCTTTCATAACAGTCTTGGTATAGAATTTCCAGAACGTCATAAAACCTGCGCCAAGGCCTAAAAAAAGCCCAACAAAATAAATCCACATTCCAAAACCAAAATGTGTGTTAAGGTACCAGCTGCCTGCAAGACATAAAAGCACGGGCATTATCAGATCAAGCCCCAGCTGTCCAACATATACGAGATATTTAAATGCATTAGACCAGTCCTGCATATATACCTTTCATATCAAAAATATAAAATCACGCACGTTCACAGATATTTTACCATAGTGTGGAATTTATGTGCAAGATTGTCAGAAAATACTGGGAACATTATCTATTTTTTCTACAAAAGCAATCTTTATAGGTTAATTGTATATAAGAAAACGGCCACCCTGAAATGATCAGGATGACCGTCAATATACTTATATATTTATTAAGTTTACTCTTCTTCTGTAGCTGTAGTCTTGATGTGAAGCTCTTCAAGCTGCTTGTCTGTTACAAAGCTGGGTGCTCCCATCATTACGTCCTGAGCATTCTTGTTCATAGGGAACGGAATGATCTCTCTGAT
>CAMVNV010000196.1 GCA_947168935.1 uncultured Butyrivibrio sp.
TTTGACACCTTATGACGGTCGGATTGTTCCGTTTCTACGAAACTCCCACAATAAACCAACTTCTCATTAACTATTAGCAGATTCCTTCACGATCAAAGGTATACCGCACACAAGCTCTACCACCTTATCAGCAATCCCGGCAACCGCCTGATTAATAAGTCCGAACTCTCGAAGGTAGGTGGTTGTATATTCGTCATAGGTTATACCATCGGAAAAGACTTCGTTGGTAACAAGGACCGTATGTTCACATACTGATACTAGCTTTTTTATATCATTAATAATCTTGTCTGAAACATTCGGATAAAAGTCTTTCCCCTGGAACATCTCGCCAGCAAGGAGATTTGGGATATCTTCTATAAGAAGAATCCTATGGGATGAATCTGTATTATGACCGTCTGTGCCATACTTTTCAAGGTCGATCGAACCTATATCGCAGCTTTTCTCTATCGTAATATACTCCATATCATTTCTTCTAAGGATATGCTTCTCAATACGCTTAAGACTTTCGTCGTCTCTGGCGCTCATAGTCGCAAGATACAGCCTTGTATATCCTGCTGATGTTCCGCCTGGACTAAGCTTTAGAACCAGGTCTTCTGCGTATTCAGATTTGCCATTATCATTACCGCCTGTAATGAGAGTTACCATTTTTAACCTCATGTCGCGAGTGAAACGAGTGACTAATGGTTCGATATTGGTGGAGCTCGCGACACCAATTCGGGTTTGAAAGTGGAACACTTTCAAACTTAACCTCTTGTCATGAGTGTATCAATATAGTCAAAACTTAATCGCCAATGATCCTATTGCACCTTAAAATCTGTGATACTGGCCAACAGAGATGTCATCAAAAGTCGTATTACCATTATATACAGAAAGCACCTGATCAAGAAGTGGAAACAGCATAACAGCGCCTGTTCCCTCTCCAAGGGCAAGATCTGCACAGATCACAGGTTCTAAAGAAAGCTCCCTAAGTATCTCTTTCATTGCCGGCTCTTTGCCAAGGTGGCTAGGGATCATATATTCTCTTACACCCGGGAAAAGATATTCTGCCACAAGGGCTGCTGTTGCAGAGATAAGGCCATCTATCACTATAGGCACCTTATAGATAGCTCCGCCCAGGAATATTCCTACCATTCCTGCTATATCGTAGCCCCCAAATGTGGCTAAAGCCTTAAATGCGAATGCAGCTCTCTTTTCCTTGGAAGTGTTATCTTTTTTGAAATCAACAAATTCAGGCTCATCCTTATACTTGTCTATGGCAGCATTTATGATATCTATCTTGTGCTTAAGGCCTGCATCATCAAGACCTGCTCCTCTTCCTGCTGTCTCTTTTGCATTTTTGCCAAGGAGCATTGCCGCTACAGCACTTGAAGTTGTGGTATTACCAATGCCCATCTCGCCTGTTGCGATGATTCTGGTTCCTTTACTAACTTCCTCTTTTACCAAAAGGCGGCCTATATTAATTGCATGCATGACTTCTGCATCTGTCATGGCTGGCTCTTTCATAAAGTTCCTTGAGCCGCGCCTTGAATAAGTTAATAATATATTTTCGTCTTCAATATTGACTATGTCATCTTCGCTCCTGGCTACATCTTCATTAAGTCCATCTGTTGTGACCTTTGATACCACTTTGTCAGGTGTCTCATCACAGGCAATTCCCATATCAACAGGTGTTACGCTTGCCCCTACAGCTCCTGCCATGCGGCATACACTTGAAGTACCATTAGAAAGGCTTATGGCTACAGCCTTTGTAACATCCTGACCGGACTGGCTTATGCCTTCTTCAACTATTCCGTTGTCGCTACAAAGGACAAGGACCTTTTTAGATGAAAGGTCTAGTCTTGGGCTTCCTGTAATTCCAGCTATTTTCACAAGAAGATGTTCGAACTTCCCCAGACCATCGAGAGGCTTAGCTATGGCATCAAGATGCTTTCTTGCTTCATCCATAGCAAGAGCGTCAGGCTGCGCCATCAAATTATTCATAGTATTAAGAAAAACATTTATGTCTTTAATTGAAGAGCCATTATTCATATCAAATACGCGATCCTTATCTTTATGATCCAGGTGTGTGAACGTGTCTTTTGACATCAGATGCCACGTGAATAGTTCCATTTCTACAAAACTCCCACAATTATTATAATACATCCCCCAAAACTACATATATCCGATTATTTTTTTCGAAAAATATGCCGATATACTTATACGAATTGTGTAATTGTTGCGAAACCAGCGCCTGGAAAAATTATGATAACAAAACTTAGGGATTATCTAAAAAACAGACAGGTTTCCATCACCACCAGAATTACTTCGGTAACTCTGGTTTTTGTCGTGCTTATAACCATTATCGCATCTACTTTTTCCTATCTGAAGATCAGTTCCCTTATCGATAACAATATAGCAGAAAACATGAATCTTATTGCTGAAAATCAGGGACTTAGAATAAACCAGATCATGCTTCAGGCTGAAAATATAACTACCTATATATCATCATATATTCAAGATCAGGTAAATAGTCCTGACGATCTAAAAGACGATGCTCTCAGAGCAAGGATAATCAAAAGTACCGAAGAAGCTTTTGTCCCTCCTGTTCAAGAACTAGAATATGCTTTTGCTAACTATCTGTTCTTTGGCCCGGATTATCTTGGTGGCGAGGAAGATGGCTATTTATATATTCGAAATAATACAGAAGAGCTAAATAAAACTCCGCTTACAGATATAACTCTTTATGACCCTGAAGATGTTGAACATGTAGGCTGGTACTATATTCCCAAAAATGCAGGAGAAGCTATATGGCTCGCTCCTTATCAAAACCAGAATCTTGATATTCTCATGATCTCGTATGTTATTCCAATATTCATAAAGGATGAACTTGTATGCATCGTCGGAGTCGATCTGGACTTTTCTTCTATGCTTAACGATGTAGATGAGATCACTACTGCTATCGGCGGATCAGCTTATCTGGCAAG
>CAMVNV010000197.1 GCA_947168935.1 uncultured Butyrivibrio sp.
GCTGCTTTAATGACTGCCTGATATCTATCATGTTAGATTGTCCTTTCAAAATTACTCTCTAACAGATATAACGGCATCACAACACATCCTTCATAAAAATAACTCTTTTTATTAAAAATCCAAGCTGTCATTATTTAGCAGAAAATACTTCATTCCCATGATTACATATCCCTCAGCATTTCTCCATGGTTTCGAAGATCCATTTACAAGTACAATTTTCTTGAAAGAGTCAGGAATGTGTCTAAACGAATTGTATTCCTGCTGCTGTTTTTCTTTGGTAGAAAGATCGTATGCGACCTGGATATAGTAACGTTGATTTCCCATATTGGTCACAAAGTCCACTTCCAACTGCTTTCTCAAGCTTTTCCCTTCACTATTCTTCTGATTCACTTCCACCATACCAACATCCACGGAATACCCCCTTGCCAGGAGTTCATTGTAAACAACGTTTTCCATAAGATGCGTAGGCTCTTGCTGCCTGAAATTCAATCTGGCATTTCTAAGTCCAACATCAGTAAAATAGTATTTAAGGTTAGCGGCTATGTATTTCCTGCCCTTGATATCATACCTGTTTGCCTTTGATATAAGATATGCTTCTTCCAGAAAGTCTATATGAGTTGATATTGTTTTATGTGTATAGCTGCTATGTCTTTCCGTTGAAAAAGTATTCGATATCTTTGTAGGATTAGTAGGAGATCCAATCGCAGATGCAAGTATATCTACAAGCGTATTTATTTCATCCTTATTCTTTATCTTATTACGATCGATAACATCCTTCATATAAACGTTATCAAAGATACCTTTGAGATAATCCATCTTCTGCTTGGCATTCTTCATGTCAACAAGAGCCGGTAGCCCACCATAATTCAAATACTCATCCCAGGCATCATCGTATTCACCACCAAAAGCAGCGTAAAACTCAGCAAAGGTAAGCGGATATATATGTATCTCATCACCTCTGCCTCTGAACTCAGTAATAATGTCCTTTGACAAAAATTTGGAATTACTTCCCGTAACATATACATCAACATTCTCTATTCTCAGAAGGCTATTTAATACTTCCTCAAACCTGTCCATAAATTGAACTTCGTCCAGAAGAACGTAATACTTCTCGTCATCAAGGATTCTTTCCTTAATGTAGGCATAACACACCTTAGGATCACGCAATTCATCAACATCGATACCATCAAGTGCAATCTCAATTATATGATCAGCACCAACACCACTGCCCAGAAGATACTCTTTATACAGCTTGAATAATAAAAATGATTTGCCGCAGCGCCTGATTCCGGTGATAACCTTTACCATCCCATTATTCTGTCGTTCAATCAGCTTATTTAAATAGGCATCTCTTTTTATCAGCATCCTATTACCTCTTTTTGCGACTTGACGCATTTTCTGGTAATAGAATAGCTCTGCGCTCATCGAATGTCAATGCTCTATGACCATTTTTTGCGTCTATCCGCATTTGCGGGTAATATAGCTCAAAAAACCTCAAAACATCACTGTCTCAAGGCTCTTTTTCTCAAGGTGAATAGCTCCGGCTATTCATCCCGCATGACAACGAATGTTCATAACATTATGATAACGAATGCGTCTGGTCGAAGAAGCTATCAGCAAGAGTAAATGCATAAGGATTCACCATTGCTCCTCTCTTTATTTGCTTATCATGCTGTTGTTCCTGTCCGTGGTCATTTTTTATCTGCTCTTTTGTAGTCTCTACTACCTGCAACAATTCCTCCCCATGTCTTTCATACGCCGACCCATGCGTAAATGCTGTTATCTCTGCTAAGGTCAGATTGTATTCCAGTCTCTTTAGATTCCTGTACTGCATTTTGAGGCTCTCAACATCTTTGAGACATTTATCCATGTGCTCAATCGTCTCCTTGATACGCAGCTTTTCACTTTCATAGTCTTTGATGCCTATACCATAGTCTGCTAGCTCCTGCGCTGTTCTTCTGAGATTCAAAAGTACCTGCTGTTGTTCAGGCGCATAATCCCACATATGACTTTCAAAAAGTACCTCGTTACTATGACTCTTTGCCTGCAGCTCATCATCACTAACAGTCTGCTTCTTCTGCGGCCGCCATCTGCCTTCATAAAGGATTTCCGGCTTTTTCTCGTTATTATTTTGAAGAAATCGGATCACTTCTCCTGCTTCTCTAGCATTCAGCTGGTCATACTTACATCCCAGACGGTATCTGGCGCTGTGTTTTTGCAGCAAAAGATATAAATCCCTTCTCTGTGAGGGTGTAGCCGGATTCTCTTTTGCAAGATTTTCTCGTATCTTTTCTTTATCAGGCTCGGTTATATAAAGATCACTTGGATCAAATCTAAGGCTTTTCGCCATGATCATGCCACGCTCTGCATCATCCAATAGCTCGATCAACTTCTCAGCATAAGCCTGATCAAGCTTCATCTCCTCTACCTCTTTTTTTGCAACTGAAAGCCTGGCTCCCGTCTGCATGATAAGAGTTTTTAGTTCATCTTTACTTTCTATTCCCAGGTCTTTTACAAACTTAAGTGAATCATACATCTGATCGAACTTCCAGGAATGAGGCTGATGAACCGGATTGCCCGGCTGAGCTTTAGCTGCCTTTTCATCCCGAAAAAGATCCTTTAAAGCCTTTATTATCTCCATCGCTGTAATGAATATCATCTCAAGGTCTGACCTTCTCCGCCCCGAGAAGGTATATCGTGCCACATGGATCCTGACAGGTTTAAAGCGCTTCCTATCAGATTCCCACAACCTATCTGCCTCCCTGACATCCTCTTTTTCTAATGCAGGCTTTTTATCATTTGTCAGTCGCTCCTTAA
>CAMVNV010000198.1 GCA_947168935.1 uncultured Butyrivibrio sp.
TGATGTCACAAATGAAACAGTAATTAACCTAAGACAGGAAGCATACGAAGCACTTATAAGCCTTGGTGTAACTAATCTTAAGGCTACACAGGCACTTAATGAGATTGAAATAACAGAAGATTCCAAAATTGAAGATATTATAAAACAATTACTCACAAAGATATAAGAATAGATTATGAATCAGAGAATTATACAGACCTCGGTAATTGAAGAAGATATTAAAAGCGATAACATACTAAGACCTCAGCTGCTTAAGGACTACGTGGGCCAAAAGGATATAAAATCCAACATTGAAATATGCATCAAAGCTGCCAAAGACAGAAGCGAAGCTTTGGATCATGTGCTCTTTTACGGACCTCCTGGCCTGGGCAAGACAACACTTGCCTGTATTATCGCAAATGAACTTGGAACAGATATAAAAGTAACAAGTGGTCCTGCGATCGAAAAACCTGGAGATATGGCAGCAATACTGAGTGGTCTAAAAAAAGGCGACGTTCTTTTCATTGATGAAATTCACAGACTTGCTAGACAGGTAGAAGAGGTTCTTTATACCGCAATGGAGGATTTCGCAATAGACATAATGATTGGTAAAGGACAGACTGCTAAATCCGTTCGTATCGATCTTGAACCTTTTACTCTGGTAGGTGCAACTACTAAAGCAGGAAGCCTTTCTGCTCCGCTCAGAGACAGATTTGGTCTTGTTCACAGACTCGAATTCTATACCGATAGTGAACTCTCTGAAATAATCAATAATTCTGCGAAAAAGCTCGGGGTTACGATCGAACAGTCTGGTGCTGAAGAAATGGCTAAACGAAGTCGTGGAACTCCCAGGATAGCAAACAGATTTTTAAAGCGTGTTCGTGACTATGCTCAGGTTAAGTATGATAATGTAATTACAGGAGATATTGCTAAGGAAGTATTAGATCTTATGGATGTGGATGAAAAAGGTCTTGATAAGACTGACAGGCTGATCCTTAAGACCATGATAGAAAACTATGGCGGAAAACCTGTCGGAATATCTGCCATTGCCGCATCGATAGGTGAAGATGCAGATACAATAGAAGATGTTTATGAACCGTTTTTGGTACTCAAAGGCTTCATAAACAGAACACCTCGCGGTAGAGTTGTGTCCGAAAGCGCTTATGAGCATCTCGGGCTTACTCCCTAAACATTCTTACTATTGCATTTCCTTACTTATTTTTTTATAATAAATCTAAATTTGGGTATTAACAGGGGTATATATTATGGCTGTAAAAACAGATGCAGAAGTAATTATCGGCGGAAAGGTTTATACACTTTGCGGTTATGAAAGCGAAGAGTATCTTCAAAAGGTTGCATCATATATCAATAACAAGCTCAATGAGTACAATGCAATGGAAGGGTTCAGAAGAGCTCCAATGGATATGCAGAATGTTTTGATGCAGATAAATCTTGCTGATGACTATTTTAAAGCAAAAAATCAGATAGCTGCAATGCAAGAGGAGCTTGAAGCCAAAGACAAGGAAGTGTATGACTTAAAGCACGAGTTGGTAACAACTCAGATGAAGATGGAAAACCTGGACAAATCTCTTAAGAGTGCTAAAGAGGATATTTCAGTCAAAGATAAGAAGATTGTTCAGCTTGAAACTCAGTTAAAGCATAGATGATCCTGAACGGAATCTCATAGGGATTCCGTTTTTTATTAAATGGTACTTTTATGAAACGACCAGAACTCTTGGCTCCTGCAGGCAGGTTTGAATGCTTTACAGCTGCTGTCAACGCAGGTGCAGATGCTATATATCTGGCAGGAAAGGAATTTGGCGCCAGAGCATCAGCAACTAATTTCACAACCGAAGAACTTATAAAGGCTCTTGATATCGCACATCTTCACTCAAAGAAGATATATCTGACTCTCAATACGCTCATCAAACAACGTGAATGGGACAGGCTTGAGTCTTTTCTTTGTCCGCTTTATGATAATGGACTTGACGGTGTAATTATCCAGGATGTGGGCCTGATAGAATATCTTAAGGCTAATTTTCCTAGTTTAAGCATACATGCCAGTACCCAGATGACAGTAACCGGAAGTTACGGTTCAGCTCTTTTAAAAGAAAGAGGTATTGAAAGGATCGTTCCAGCTCGTGAGTTATCACTTGAAGAAATAAAACAGATAAAGAATGATGTCGACATTGAGATAGAAGCATTTATCCATGGTGCTATGTGTTATTGTTATTCAGGGCAATGTCTTTTCAGTTCTTTTTTAGGTGGAAGAAGCGGAAACCGAGGCAGATGTGCTCAGCCTTGCAGACTTAATTATACTGTTTCTGACAATGGAAAATATGTAAAAAAAGATGAAATACGGTATCCTTTGAGCCTTAAAGATATGTGTACTCTTACATGTATAGATAAACTGATCGATGCTGGTATTGATTCGTTCAAGATAGAAGGCAGATTAAAAAGTCCTCAGTACGTCGCTGGTGTTACTAGTATTTATCGCAAGTATATAGATATGTATCTAGAAAATGAGATCCTTAACATAGACGAAAAAGATCTAGATACTTTGTCTGGCCTTTATATAAGATCAGAACTGAGTGAAGGATATTATTTCAGGCATAACAGTCAAGATATGATAACAACGTTAAATCCTTCCTATAATGAATCTGACGAAAGAATAAATAAGATAGTAAATGATAGTTTTGTAAAACCAGTTGAAAAGAAACGGGTCATGGGTGTAGTAACCCTGGTTCCGGGCGAGAATGCATCTATAATCTTAAAATGTGGTCAAACGGTTATTACGG
>CAMVNV010000199.1 GCA_947168935.1 uncultured Butyrivibrio sp.
GAGCAGTTTCTGCTGAAGCGAAGCATGGTGAGCTTACTCTGGCAAGATTTGACGGAGATAATGGTAAGTATTCACTATTGCTTGGTAAGGCAAAAGGTATTGATGGACCTTATACAAAGGAAACATATCTTTGGGTTGAAGTTGAAAACTTAAAGAGGCTTGAGGCAAAGATAGTCGAGGGACCATATATTCACCACTGTGTAGCTATACATAAAGATGTAGTGCCGATACTTTATGAGGCATGTAAATATATCGGTGTAGAGCCGGATCTCTATGATCCTATAGAGGAAGAGGTTAAAGCGTATCTGAGAGGAGAATAAAATGAATAATCTGAAAGCATTAGCTTATAAGTTAAGAAGAGATATAGTAGACATAATCATGGAAGGAAAGGGTGGACATATCGGTGGTGATATGTCTGCGATGGAAATACTTACAGATCTTTACTTCAATCAGATGAATGTATCATCTGAAAGCGCTGAAAGTCCTGAAAGAGATATGTTCATACTGAGTAAAGAAGCTTATGGAAGAACTTATCAGAGACGATAAGTGCGCTTATATAAGAACAGGAAGAAATCCTGTAGAGGATGTATATACAGAGGATGACTGCCCGTTTGAAATGAATAAATCAACACGCATAGGTGATGGTGAAGATGTCGTGATAGTAGGCGGCGAGATGGTCAGAAAAGCTGTGGATGCACTTGAAATATTAAAATCAAAGGGCATAGAAGCACATTTACTCGATATGTACTGTGTAAAACCAATCGATAAGGATGCGATCATCAGATCTGCTAAGAAAGCAAAACTTATAGTGACCGTAGGTATACTGTTCGCTCAGTTTTTTTCAAGCAGTCTGTATATGAAGAGTGATATAAAGCAGGTCAGGAAGTGTGCTTTTATCCTGTCTTCCCGTTGAAGGTAAACGGGTCTTGCCTTGAACTCGGTTTTCATTATCCGGAAGCATTCTTCTATTTCCCAGCGTTTCTTATTGATGTGTATCACTTCAGCGACATTCATGTCATCAAGATTGGTACAAACTGCGTAGAATCCATCATATTTTTCTTCTTCAGCTATGACGTCTGTCTTGAGATATGGAACTTCTTTTGTACATGCCTCGCCATCTTCAGTCATGACTTCCTTTCCGATAAATCTGTGTGGATCATTCTGATTCTTGGGACGCTGTTTATATTTTCCGCTGTTGATAATAGCTGTTGCCCTGTCTACTTGCCCCTGCCTGATCTTACGCTGATAGATTTTGTATTTGGGAGAGTAGGAGACTATAAGGTGCTGCTCTAGAGGCTTTGCTCCCTGTCTTATTTTTCTTCCTGAAAGATCTTCTTTTATCCATCTGTCTTTGTAGAAAATCTTATCGTAGAACTCAGACTCATCAATCTCTTCGATGTTGTAAATAGTAGCGTCTCCAATGATGTGCCAACCGGAAGGGTCAAGAGCAAACTCTTTAAGGTGTTCAGGAAGCTGCTTGACAGACTGTGTTGTAATAAAGCTTCTCAGGCGCTCACCGTTGATGGATTTGTCATTGAATTTTCGATTGCTTTTGGAGGACAGTCCAGCATCTGTGCAAACAATGATCTGGTCAAGTCCATAGTCCTTAAGAATCTTCTTTTCAAGAGGCTTTAGAGTAGGTTGCTCATTCTTATTTCCAGGATATATGTCAAATGCAAGAGGAATTCCATCATAATCCATAAACAGTCCCATTCCGACGATTGGCAGTGGCTGATGCTGCTTGGATTTGCCATATTTCCTTAAATCGTCTGCTTCTTCAAGCTCAAAGAAATAGTTTGTGCAGTCGTAATACAGTACGTCACTTCTGCGTTCTAATACTTTCTGGCTGTTCTTGTAGAGCTCAGCCTGTATAAAGTCGTTCTCCTCGGCGAGGATGGAAAGAGCACGGTAAATATCATGAAGTTCAAATGATGGCTGTTCAATGAATGATGCTGCAAGCTTGTTGGATGACAGCTTTGATGACGGGAAGATCACTCTTGTGTATACAAGTTTGGAAAGTATGTCGTTTAGGTCATACTCAAAAAGGTGACGAGAAGATATCTTACTGCAAATCTTATCAAGGCCCAGGCTGTAGTAGATGTCCTGGAGGAAGAGATATCCGCAGTTGAATGTTTTCTGCTCGTTCTTTTTGATGAGTTTGGAAGGTGCATAGCTGAGGATTATTTCCTTCTGTTCTTCATACTCCCTGCGGTTGAGTTCGTTGACGTATTCCTGTGCCCAGGCGTAAGGATCCTGTCCTTTGGCTTTTGCCTTTACTTCATCAAGGTTGCCAAGCTTTTCTACGGTAACAGTTGTGACAGAGCCGTTTGACTTTCGGATAGTTTTCTGAACATAGAATGATGCAGAGTTTTTGGATTTGCTTACTGTTAGTTTCATACTGATATCCTCCAACCCTTATTATACCATATATAACTACATATAGCCACATATAAAGCGATAAAATTTGACAAAAAAATAAGACTGAAATATCAGTCTTTATGCGGGATTGAGGGATATTATGAACTAAGATTTATGAGGCTAGACTGTCAAACTTCCGCCATTCTTGAAAAAACATGCCATTCCTCTGCTTTTTTTGTATAAAAATGGGTAACAATTATTAAAAAAGTTCTA
>CAMVNV010000200.1 GCA_947168935.1 uncultured Butyrivibrio sp.
AAGGAGAGCAAGGGCTGGATGTTTACCAATATCGCAGCAATAGTTTATGAGTTATTCTTAATACGTTTTTATGTCAGGCTCTCAAAGGCATTTGGCAAAAAGAAATTTTTCACGCTTTTACTGGTTCTTTTCCCGGTAGTCTTTCTTCCTGTTTTAGGGCTTGGAAAGGCCACTTTCGCGCATCCTGACCTTGGACCTGTAAAGCAGCATGGAAAAGTAGTTGGATTCCTTCTTAAAGCCGGACTTGTAGTTGTGTCTGTTCTTGAGATTGGAATCTTCGTTTTTATAGTTGGTAAACAGTCTGCGAGTACTACACCGCCTTCTCTTTTGATTTATAAGCAACTAGATGAAATTAGCAGCGCCCTTAGTGGTATTGAAGGAAACTCAGATGTAATAAAAAGAGAGGATTACCTTGGTTCTGCAAGGATTAAAGAGTTTGATCCAAGTAGAGAACATTTTTACACAGACTATTCAGACGCTCAAAATGTAGTGGTTCTTACTTATGTAATAGGATCCAACCTTGAGGACAAGGCGGGACTTGCTTCCCTTAATTTAAGGCAGATAAAAGAGGCAACAAAGCAGGGAGATGGAGTCACATTTGTCATGCAGGCAGGCGGCTGCGGCAGATGGTTTACAAAAGGAATAAAGAATGAAACCGTGGCCAGATATGAAATAAAAGGTGGCAATCTCACCATGGTAGAGGACGTGCCTGATGATACATGTATGAGCCGGGAAGAAGCTCTTTCAGATTTTCTTACCTGGGCAAAAGAGAAGTACCCGGCTGACAGATATATGCTGTTATTCTGGGATCATGGCGGCGGAGTATTCATGGGGTATGGTCAGGATGATCTGAATAAGAGACAAGAAGGTAACGGCACGATGCCGGTCAGCGAGCTAATCAGCGCAATAGATAATAGTGGTATCAAATTTGACCTTATTGGGTTTGATGCCTGCCTGATGCAGGACATCGAAATTGCAGCTGCACTTGAGCCTTATACGGATTATTATCTTGCATCTGAAGAAGTTGAGGGAGGCTGCGGATGGTACTATGTATCACCTTTCGGTAAGCTTGCTCAGGATCCTACTATGCCAACCGAATCCCTTGCTACTGATATTATTTCTTGTTTTGATCAGCTTAATACTGCTGTAGCAGATGGAAAAACTGATACAAGATCAACACTTTCATTAATAGATACATCCCTGGCAAAACCAGCATATGCTAAGCTTAGCGGCCTATTCGCTAAAACAGATGACGCAGTAAAGAACAGCAAAAAGGATTTTGCGGATGTAGCAGTAGCAGCTAATGATGCATATGCATTTAAAAGTGACTTTCAGATTGACCTTATAGACTTTTTGTCTAAGCTGAAAGAAGCAGATTATGACAATACCATTGCTGCAGATGAAGATATTGATGAGGTAATAGATTCAGTCAGAGCCAGTATCTTATATAGAAATAAGAATTCTGCAGACGGCATAAATGGTGAAGCATTTGCATTCCCGTATAAATTCACGTTCGCCTACACAGATACCAGAAAGCAGCTTGTGGCTTTTGGAAATGAGAATGAATACAGGCTCTATGATGATGCATTCAGTATCATGGCAGCTCAGAAGAAAAAGGCAATGGAAAGTGAGGAATACGTTTCCAACGCTCTACTGGAAACCCTTTTATCTTCATCCAGTACTACAGAAATGTTAAGTAATCTCGTCATAAAAATGCAGGATGACACACAAGAAGAATGGTATATAGAAGGCTTTGAAGATTATGACAACAGCGAGGCACTTGTGGATATTCCTTTGAGCAAAGAGGGTGAAGGGTACAGTCTGGAGCTTGATGAGAGCATTTGGGAAATCATAGCTGACTGTAAGACTAATCTTTATCAGGTAGAAAATGCTGGTGAAATGAAGTATCTGGGATCAAGCCATTTTGGCAAAAATGATTCAAAGGGCCATCCAATGGTTGGTGTCACAGGAAATTGGGTCTATATTGGTGGTGAGCTTGTAAGCTACGATGCAGAGCCTGTAAAAAAGACGGATGAGGGCTATGTATATAATGGAAGAGTAAAAGCAAAGCTTGCCGGTGAAGATATTATTTTATACATTGAGTGGAATCCTGTTCAGAATGAAGGCGATCTACCGACAGAAGGAACTATTGTCGGATATGACAACAGCTTCTCTGAAGCTGTAGGAGCGATCCTTGATTCAAAGGGAATGGGAAAGCTGGAGGCCGGAGACACTCTGCAGTTTGTATTTGACAGATACACACAGGATGGTGAGCTAATAAGCTCTACAACAGAAGGAAGGCCTGTTGTTGTACCAGCTAGCGGCAGTCCGAAGGTTGAATTCAAAGCAATAGAGGAGGGTGACTATATAATTGGCGGGGTTTTAACTGATGTATATCAGAGAAAGATGACTTCAAAGATAGTAAACGTGCAGTAAAAAGTTAGGGTATTTAAAATAATATAACAATGTGTAAGGAGAGTCTCAAGCATGGAAAGACAAAAGAAGATCATTAATCACAAAATTCTTAATGAACACTGGTTTATTGGATCCATATTGCTTATTATCTGGGGGT
>CAMVNV010000201.1 GCA_947168935.1 uncultured Butyrivibrio sp.
ATCTTTATTTGTGCCCGGATATAAGAAAATGATAGAAAGAGCAAAGAATATAGAACTGGAGGATAGTCCGTCTTCCAAGAAGCAGAGCATGCGTTTCGATGATCTTATCAATGAGTTCTCCGATGATGAACGGAACTTCCTAACGGACATATTTGATAATAATAAGCTTATTCCACAGGAGATAATATCATACAAGTATTTGAAAGAAGGTGAAGATTGATGCTTCGTTCTGACATAAAAGAGATGCTTTCGGATTTTCAGAACAGAATGAAGTTTATTGATATTGTAAGGAGCATCACTGTTACAAGCTATCCGGACGATATAAAGAAGATGTTCGGCGGAGACTATGATTATTTAAACAACATTGTGGTTGCAGTTCTTTTGTACATCAAGGAGCGTACTCTGAGTGACAGGCAGTCCTGTACACTTAAGGACATTGCCGGATTTCTTGACAGCATAATCCAGATTGTCCCTGAAGAATATGAAATTGACACTTATAAACTTGCCAGTTTCATTGTAGTAAATGTTCTTCAGAATAACGGGAAGCTCATTGAATACAATACATTTTACGCGGATTCGGAAAGCTTTAAGAAGATGCCAATCCGCCTTGTCAATGAGGAAAAGGGTTCTTATCATCTGACAGATGATGTTTTTGACTTCCTTTACAGGTCTAAAGAAATAGAGTCTGAACTGGATTATTCTGTAACCCGCTTTAAGATGCAGGAATACATGAAGCGTAAGAATTATTCCGAGGCACTTTCCCAGAGCAGGGAGCTGGTTGCAAGGCTCCGAAACATGAGTCACAGCATGGATGATTTCATAATGCGATGCCGCGAGAATATTGCAAAGATAACGGTAGATGAGTACGAGAGGATAGTAGGGCAGTTCAGAAGTCTTATGTTTGATGAGCAGAAAGAACTGGAGGAAATACAGAAGAATGCCCGCAGGGAGGCTGAGGCTATAAGAAGCGCCTTGGATAATGGCGCAGACACGCAGGAAGCAAGGAAGAACCTGAAGGCCCTGAATGAAATCAATAAAAATCTGGATATTACAATATTGGAGCAGCGATCCCTCATAAATGCCAAGAGCTCTGTTTCAGAAAGCTATAAGCAGATGCTTCGGGACAGCTTTGTGATAAAAAGCTTTGAGCGTATGAATTTTGAACAGGATATCATGGTGAAGCTCCGCAAGATGGGAGATGGACTGGGAGATGCTGTATACACACTCATGGAGCCTCTGCTTAGCCCGGAATTTGATAAGAAATTCAGTATCGAAAACTTTTATGCAGCCTGCGGAACCTTCAGCAATGAGGAAGAGGACAAGGGGCTCAGCATCGATGATGCTGACATAAAAGCTGAGGAGCTGGGCAGAAAAAGAAACGAAATATATATGGAAATATGCATAGCGTTTTTTGCATTTCTTCAGAAGGAGAGTTCTTTTGAGATAAAGAAGTTCATAAGATCCCTGTCAATGGATGAACTTATGAAGTGGAACAAGGAGAGTGCTCTTCCCAATACACTTATGACCATATATCAGAAAAAGGAGATTGATATTGAGGCACTCCATGGGGACGAGAGCCTGTTTGCTAAAGAACCACTTGGTGAGTTTGATCTGTTATGGGTTCTTTGCAATATGCCTCAGAATTATCTGAATATGAAGAGAATTAAATTTTCTACATCTGACCAGAAATGCGAATTTACTGTGGATGATGGGGAAACGCAAGTGACAATAGAAATGACTAATTTTACAGTTGAGGTAGAACGATGAATAAAAGTGCGCTTAAGCTCTATCATGAGCTTATGAAAAAAGGCTGGATAGATCGTGATGATAACAGCGTATTATGGGGATTTGTAGAGGATCCTGAAGCAAGAGACGAACTGGATCAGATGGGTGCTGAGCTTGGGTTTGAAATAATTCCTGCACAGAATCGGATTTACATGGTACCGACCCAGGATAATGATCTTTTTCTAAAAAACAATATTGATTACAGGTCTGATATCAAAGCCGGTAGTGATGTTAGGACAAGGGATCTGTATTTGCTCAATTATCTTGCTATTTTTGTGCTGTATACTTTTTTTAAGGGAGAAGATTCAGATGCTCTTGTCAGGGAATTTATCACAAAGGAAGACCTGATAAAGGATTTTACAGAACACTGTATCAACGTGACACAAAAGGGCGTAGATGGCGAGGATAAGACGGAAGATTTCAGTGATAGCTTTTTTATGCTGGCAGAAGACTGGCTTGGTAAAAAGGAAGGGGATCCTGCAAGCAGAAGGGTAGATGACCGATATGGCGTTGTAAATAAAATCCTTCTTAAGCTCAGGGCAGATGACCTATTTGTAGAGGGTGAAGATGGAAGAGTGGCTCCTACAAAGAAAACAAAGGATCTTATGCCATATGTTCTCAGGAAAGAGCGTGTTCAGATGATAAACTCATGGATTGAGGGGGACAAACATGCCGCAGATAAATAAGATCAGGATTGTAAACTTTAACTATAATGATGGCAACCGTTTTATCCCTGATGAATTATATGATCTTTCATCAGATA